>DATMJH010000140.1:0-3384 GCA_035554015.1 Mycobacteriales bacterium | reverse complement strand
GACCTGGACGCCGCCGACGCCATCTTCCGCGACGCCTTCGGCACGTTCCTCGGCGCCGACATCTTCGGCGACACCGACCTGCTGCGCACCCGCTTCCGGGCCGGGCACGTCGCCGCGCTCGGCGCCTACGACGGCGGCGAGCTGGTGGGCTCGAACCTGGCCTCGCGGTGGGGCGACGTGGCCTACTTCGGCCCGCTGTCGGTGACCCCCCGGCTGTGGGACGCGGGGGTCGGCTCGGCGCTGGTGGGGGCCACGATGGAGGTGTTCGCGGACTGGGGTGCGACCCACCAGGGCCTTTTCACGTTCGCGCACAGCCCCAAGCACCACGGGCTCTACCAGAAGTTCGGGTTCTGGCCGCGCTTCCTCACCGCGATCATGTCGCGGCCGGTCGCCGGGGACGAGCCGGCGTCGGGAGCCCTGCTCTCCGCGGTGGCGGACCGCGCCGCGGCGGTCGGCGCCTGCGCGGAGCTGACCGGTGCGATCCTGCCGGGCCTCGATCTCCGGGGGGAGATCGACTCCGTGCTCGACCAGAAGCTCGGCGACGTCGTCCTCGTCGGCGACCCGGCCGAGCCGCGCGCGTTCGCGGTGTGCCACGGCGGGGCGGGCAGCGAGGCCGGCACCGGCGTCACCTACGTGAAGGTCGCGGCGGTGCGGCCCGGGCCGGGCGCGCCCGACGCGTTCGCCGCGCTGCTCGCCGCGGTGACGGGCCACGCCGCGTCCTCGGGGGCGCAGCGGGTGGCGCTCGGGGTGAACACGGCCCGGCACGACGCCTACCGGCACCTGCTGGCCGCGGGTTTCCGCACGGACCTGCCCGGCGTGACGATGCACCGGCCGAACGCGCCCGGCTACGACCGCGCGGAGGTCTACCTGCTCGACGACTGGCGCTGAGCCCGCAGCTGCCCGCGCACCCAGTCCAGCAGCCCCGGCACGGCGGCCCGCACCATCGCGAGCACCTCGGCGAAGCCGGCCTCGTCGCCGTAGTACGGGTCGGGCACCTCGGCGCCCTGCGGGGCGTCGGGGTCGAAGGAGCGCAGCAGCCGGACCCGCTCGGGTTCGGGGACGAGGCGGCGCAGCGCCCGCAGGTGCTCCCGGTCCAGGGCGACGAGCAGGTCGGCCGAGAGCAGCTCGGCGTCCAGCCGGCGCGCCACGTGCGCGTGCGGGTACCCCTCGGCGCGCAGCAGGGCCGCGGCGCGGTGGTCCGCGGGCCCGCCGGCGTGCCAGCCGCCGGTGCCGGCGCTGCTCACCTGCGCCGCCTCCGCCAGCCCGGCCCGCGCCAGCTCGTGGACCAGTACCTTCTCGGCGATCGGGGAGCGGCAGATGTTGCCGGTGCAGACGAAGCAGATCCGTAGCCTCTGATCGGGAGCCGTCACCGGTGCAGTCTGGCCGACGGGCGGCGGCGGTCGCCGCGGACGCGGTACGCGGCGAGCCGCGGGTCGCACGGGCGCCTCGCGGCCGGCGGGGCCGCCGTAAGGTTCGGCTCCATGGCGGTGGTCCCCGGCGATGCCCCGAGCGAGACGGTCCCGAGCGTCCCGGTTCCGGCCGGCCCGGACCCGGTCGGCCCGGACCCGGATGATCCCGAACCGGCCCTGCGTCACCACGGTGACGCCGAGACGGCGCCCGGCCTGCTCGACTTCGCCGTGAACGTGCGCGGCGACCGACCGCCCGACTGGCTGCGGCGGCGCCTCGCCGCGGTGCTCGACGACCTCGCCGGCTACCCGTCGGTCACCCACGACGCCCGGGCCCGCGCCGGGGTGGCCGCCCGCCATGGCCGCCGGCCCGACGAGGTGCTGGTGCTGGCCGGCAGCGCGGAGGCCTTCGCGCTGCTGCCGGGCCTGCGCCCGCGCCGTGCCGTGGTGCTGCACCCCGGGTTCACCGAGTCGGAGGCGGCGCTGCGGGCCGCCGGGCTGCCGGTCACCCGCGTCCTCACCGCCGAGGACGACGGGCACCGGCTGCACCCGGCCGCCGTGCCCGAGGACGCCGATCTGGTGGTCGTCGGCAACCCGACGAACCCGACCGGCGTCCTGCACCCGGCGGCGGACGTCGCGGCGCTGGCGCGGCCGGGGCGGGTGCTCGTCGTCGACGAGGCGTTCGCCGACGCGCTCCCGGGCGAGCCGGGGACGCTGGCGCACCGCGCGGACCTGCCGGGGCTGCTCGTGCTGCGCAGCCTGACGAAGACGTGGGCGCTGGCGGGCCTGCGGGCCGGCTACGCCCTCGGTGCCCCCGCGCTCCTGGCGCGCCTGGCCCGGCCTCGCCCGCCCTGGCCGGTCTCCACGCCGGCGGTGGAGGCCGTGCTCGCCTGCTCCGAGCCCGAGGCGCTGGCCGAGGCCGAGGCCGCGGCCCGCGAGCTCGTCGGGCTGCGCGCGGCGCAGGCGGCCGCGCTGGCCGCCGTCCCCGGGGTGCGGGTGCTGCCCGGCCGGGCGCCGTACCTGCTGCTGCGCCTGCCGGCGGGGCAGGGGGAGCGGGTCCGGGCGGCGCTGCGCGCGTCCGGGGTCGCGGTGCGCCGCGGCGACACGTTCCCGGGCCTCACCCCCGACCACGTCCGGGTCGCGGTGCGGCCGGCGGCGCAGGTCGCGGTGCTGGTGGACGCGCTGGCCGGCGCGCTGGCCGGGGTCGCCGCATGACCGCGCGGCTGGCCGAGGTGATCGCCGCGCTGGAGGCCGCCTACCCGCCGGGGCTGGCGCAGGACTGGGACGCCGTCGGACTGGTGTGCGGGGATCCGGACGAGCCGGTGGAGCGGGTGCTGGTGGCGGTCGACCCGGTGGCGGCCACCGTGGCCGAGGCGCTGGAGTCGTCGTGCCAGCTGCTGCTCACCCACCATCCGCTGCTGCTGCGTGGGGTGCACGGGGTCGGGGCCGACACCCCGAAGGGCGCCCTGCTGCACCGGCTCGTCCGAGGCCGCGCCGCGCTGTACACCGCGCACACCAACGCCGACGCCGCCGACCCCGGGGTCTCCGACGCGCTGGCCGGGGCGCTGGGGCTGCACGTCGAGGGCCCACTGGTCGGCGTCCCCGCCGAGCCACTGGACAAGATCGTCACCTTCGTCCCGGTGGGACCGGACATCACCGCCGTGCACGCCGCGCTCTCCGACGCCGGCGCCGGGAACATCGGCAACTACAGCCACTGCGCGTTCGCCACGGCGGGCACCGGGCAGTTCAAACCGCTGGCCGGGGCGAACCCGACGATCGGCGAGATCGGCCGGGTCGAGCGGGTGGCCGAGACCCGGCTGGAGATGGTGCTGCCGCGGCACCGGCGGACGGCCGTCGTCGCCGCGCTGCGGGCCGCGCACCCGTACGAGGAGCCGGCCTTCGACGTCCTGGAACTCGCCGACCTGCCCTCGACCTGCGGGCTGGGGCGGGTGGGGACGCTGCCCGCACCGGAGCCGCT
>DATMJH010000139.1:0-5655 GCA_035554015.1 Mycobacteriales bacterium | reverse complement strand
GGCGTTGATGGCCCGGCTCTTGTGCACCGATCGCCGGCGCGCCGCCGTCAGGCCGCCGCTGCGCAGCACCCTGTTCCAGTGCCGGACCATGCCGGCCTGGCCGAAGGTGAACGACGTGAAGACGCCGACGAGGTAGAGCTGGATGAGGTTGGTGACGTTCGCGTCGAACACGGCGATCAGAAGACCGGCGAAGCCGGCCAGCAGGAGGATCCCGTTGCTGAAGACCAGCCGGTCGCCGCGGGTGTGCAGCTGACGCGGCAGCAGCCGGTCCTGCGCGAGGATCGAGCCCAGCTGGGGGAAGCCGTTGAACGCGGTGTTCGCCGCCAGGATGAGGATCGCCGCCGTCATGGCCAGGACGAGGTAGAAGCCGACGGAGCCGCCGCCGAACACCGACGCCGCGATCTGCGCGATGACGCTGCGCTGCACGTCGTCCTCGCCGAACCCGACGATCTGCTGCACCGGGTCCTCGACGTAGCGGACGTCGGTGATGAGCGCGAGCGCCGTGATGCCGCTGAACATCGACAGCGCCGCGAGTCCCATCAGCGCCAGCGTCGTCGCCGCGTTCCGGCTCTTCGGCCGGCGGAACGCCGGGACGCCGTTGGCGATCGCCTCGACGCCGGTGAGCGCGGTGCAGCCGGCGGCGAAGGCCCGCAGCACGAAGAAGACCAGGGCGAGCCCGACGAGCCCGCTGGTCTCGGCGTCGAGCTGGTAGCCCGCGCTCTCGGCGCGCGGCGGGTCACCCGTCGCGGCCCGGTACAGCCCGAGCAGCACCATCGTCCCGATGGCGAGCAGGAAGCCGTAGGTGGGCACGGCGAAGACCCGGCCGGACTCGCGCACACCGCGGAGGTTCATCGCCGTCAGGAACGCGACGAAGCCCAGCGCCAGCGGGATGCGGACGTCGGCGAGGTCGGTGAACGCGGACACGATGTTGTCGACACCGGCGGACACCGACACGGCGACGGTGAGCACGTAGTCGACGAGCAGTGCGCTGGCGACGACCATCCCCGGCCGCCGGCCGAGGTTCTTGGTCGCGACCTCGTAGTCGCCGCCACCGGTCGGGTAGGCGTGCACGAGCTGCCGGTAGGACAGCACCACGGCCGTGAGCAGCACGACGACGCCGGCTGCCAGCCACGGGGTCAGGTAGAGGTAGGCCAGCCCGCCGAGGGTGAGGACGACGACCATCTCCTGCGTCGCGTAGGCGACGCTCGACAGCGGGTCGCTGGCATAGACCGGCAGTGCCAGCCGCTTCGGCAGCTCCTGCTCGGCCTGCCGGTCGCTGCGCAGCGCGCGGCCGAGGACGACGCGCTTGAGGACGTCACCGGCGGCGGGCACGAGCGAGAAGGGTACGGCCGTCGACGCCCTCGCCCGCTCGCGTGCCGCGTGTAGCGTCGTGCGGCGGTCCGCCGTGCGGGCGTGACCGGGGTGGAGGGCGTCCGTGCACGTCGTGATCATGGGCTGTGGCCGGGTGGGGTCGACGCTCGCCCGGAGCCTGGAGAAGCGCGACCACTCGGTGGCCGTCATCGACCAGAACGCCGGTGCCTTCCGGCGGCTGTCGGCCGAGTTCCAGGGCCGCACCGTCACGGGGATCGGGTTCGACCGCGACACCCTCGTCGAGGCTGGGATCGAGCGGGCGCACGCCTTCGCCGCCGTCTCGTCGGGCGACAACTCCAACATCATCGCCGCCCGCGTGGCCCGCGAGAACTTCGGCGTCGACAACGTCGTCGCCCGCATCTACGACGCCCGCCGGGCCGCCGTCTACCAGAAGCTCGGCATCCCCACCGTCGCGACGGTGCGGTGGACGTCCGACCAGGTGCTGCGCCGGCTGCTGCCGCAGGGCTCGGAGACCGAGTGGCGCGACCCGAGCGGCACGGTGGCGCTCGCCGAGATCGCCTTCAGCCCGCAGTGGGTCGGGCAGCGGGTGACGCGGCTCGAGCGCGACGCCGGCTGCCGCGTCGCGCTGCTCACCCGGCTCGGCGAGGGGATGCTGCCCGGTGCGGACACGGTCGTCCAGGAGGGCGACCTCGTGCACGCGGCGGTGCTCGCCGAGCGGCTCGACGAGGTGACCGCGGTCTTCGCTGCCGGCCCGGTCGACGGGGACGACTGATGCGCGTCGCCATCGCGGGCGCCGGCAACGTCGGGCGCTCCATCGCCGCCGAGCTCATCGGCAACGGTCACCAGGTGCTCCTCATCGAGCGCGAGCCGCGCGCGATGAAGGTCGAGACCGTGCCCGGTGCCGAGTGGCTGCTGGCCGACGCGTGCGAGCTCGACACGCTGGTGTCGGCGAAGCTGCAGACCTGCGACGTCGTCGTCGCCGCCAGCGGTGACGACAAGGTGAACCTCGTCGTGTCGCTGCTGGCGAAGACGGAGTTCGGCGTCGACCGCGTCGTCGCCCGGGTCAACCACCCGAAGAACGAGTGGCTGTTCAACGAGGCGTGGGGCGTCGACGTCTCCGTCTCGTCGCCACGGCTGCTCGCGGCCGTCGTCGAGGAGGCGGTCACTGTCGGCGACCTCGTCCGGCTGCTCACCCTGCAGAAGGGCGCGGCCAACCTCGTCGAGGTGACGCTGCCCGCCGACGCCCCGCAGGTCGGCACGCTCGTCGGCGAGGTCGACTGGCCGACCGACAGCGCTCTGGTGGCCATCCTGCGCGACGGCCGCGTCATCGTGCCGACGCCCGACGCCGCGCTGGAAGGGGGCGACGAGCTGCTGCTCGTCGCGACCGCCGAGGTCGAGATCGAGCTCGACGCGCTGCTCGGCAGCCACGGCGGCTGAGCGGTCGTCCTCAGCCGGGGCGCACCGCCGCGCGGCCGCGCTTGACCCAGGCGATGGTCGCCACCGCCGCGGAGATGGTGAGCGGCCAGCCCATGATCAGCCGGGCGGCGGCGAGCCAGCCCGACCGGTCGGCCAGGTAGAGCGACCCGAGCACGACAGCTCGGGTGGCGAACACCGCGAACCAGCCGAGCGTCGCGACGGCGAACACGCGGCGCAACTGCCGGTCGTCGCGCCAGGACCGGTCGAGGCCGTCGACGGCCTGGTACACGTAGCCGACGAGCGGCCGCCCGATCAGCACGGAGACGAGGAAGACCGAGCCGTAGCCGATCTGCCACAGGATGTGCGGCAGGTGGAAGTCGCGGGCCTCGCCGGTGCGGTTCGCGAACCACACCGCGACGGCCAGGGCGAAGAACCCGGACAGCGCCTGCTGCAGCGTCTCCCGCCGCGCGAGCCGCAGGACGACGAGCCCGAGACCGGCGGCCAGCGCGGCGACGAGCGCAGCGCGCAGGCCGGTGTCGGCGTCCGTGAGCGCGGTGGCGACCGAGTTCGTGAAGACGAACACCAGCACCGGCAGGCTGCTGTCGAGCAGCCCGCGCCGGCCGCCGAGCGCGTCGAGCAGCGCCGGCCGCGTCGGCACCTCACCGGACAGCGTCGGGGCGGGCGAGTCCTCGCTGTGCGGCTCCGGCTGCGCAGGAGCGTCCGCCCGGGCCTCCGTCACGGAGTGGGCTGCAGCTCGTAGGCGGCGTTGTAGATCGTCGGTCGGCCCTCGTGCTCGGTCAGCCGGCCGCGCGCGACGACCCGCCGGCCGCACTCGATGCCCGCGATCCGCCGGCGGCCGAGCCAGATCAGCAGCACGCTGCCCGTGCCGTCGTAGAGCTCCGCCTCCAGCGTCGGGGCGCCGGCGCGCGGCCGCAGCGTCACAGCCCGCAGCGTGCCGGCGACCCGCACCGGCTCGCCCCGGCAGCAGTCGGTGACGGCCGTCGCGCCGACCTCCTCGCAGGCGCCCTGCAGCTCGCGGTTGGCGAGCTCTGCGTCGTCGGCGGCCAGGCGCGACCAGGCGCGCCGGAACCGGCCCGGGGCCTTCGCGGCGGTCTGCTCGCTCACGCCGTCGAGGGTACGCCGAACCGGCCGCGTCCGGCGGCCCCACCGGCGACCGCGGGGCACGACAGGGCAGGTGGTCAGCGCGGCTCGGGCGCGTCGTCGCCGGGCTCGCCGTCGAGCGGCAGCGTCGGCTGCTCGACCGCCGTCGAGGCGGCCGGCCCGGTCGGCTCGGCCGGCGGTGGAGCGGCCGGCTCGGCCGGCGGCGCGGCCGACTCGGCCGGCGGCGGAGCGGCCGGCTCGGCCGGCGCGGCCGGCTCGGCCGGCTCGGCCGGCTCGGTCGGCGCGGTCGGCGCGGTCGGCGCGGCTCGGTCGCCCGGCGGCGGGCCAGCCGGCGCCGGTGCGGGTGTCGGCGCCGGTGCGGGTGCCGGTGCGGGTGCCGGTGCTGGTGCCGCGGCCTGAGCAGCCGGCGCCTGCCGCGCAGGGGCCGGCTGCAGGTCGCGCGGCTGCACGTCCTTCGGCAGGCGCAGCGGCAGCGGGTCGCGCACGGCCATCGGGTCCGTGCCGCGCACCACCACCACGCCCCGCAGCGCCGCCTCGAGGTCAGCGGCGGGCGTGCGGTCGGTGGCAGCCGGCCCGGTGAGCATCGCGCGCAGGAACCAGCGCGGACCGTCGACGCCGATGAACCGTGCCGGCAGCGGCACCCGGCCGCGACCGGGGACGTCGGTCGGCACGGTCGCCGTGAGCTCGACGCCGTGGGGCCCGTCGGTCTCGGTGGCGCTGCCACCGCCCTCGCGCAGCGCGGTGGCGATCTCCTCGCGCACCTCGGCCCAGATGCCCTCCGTCCGCGGTGCGGCGAAGGCGCTGATCTGCATCGCCGACTGCGCGCGCACCAGCGTCGCGGCCATCACCTGGCCGTCCGGGCCGACCTCCACGCGCACCTCGGTCTGCGGCGGCAGCGGCACCCGCAGCCCGCCGAGGTCGAGCCGGGAGATCTCGTCGTCGGGTGCGTCGGCCTCGTCCCAAGGGCCCTGCGGGCGGCCCGGTGCGGGCAGGGAGGGCGTGTCGGCCTCCTCGGCCGCCTCCAGGCCGTCGCCGTCGCCGTCGGGGGCATCGACCTCGTCGTCGGCCTGACGGCCCTTGCGTCGGAACAGCCCCATCAGCGCGTCCGTCCTGTCGTGCTGTCGCGGTCACTCGTCCCGCCGCCGCGGCCGGTCCACCCGCCGGTCGAGCCGTGCCCGCCCGCACCTCGCTCGCTGACGGGCAGCTCCCCGTCGACCTCGCGCCAGGAGACCTGCTCCACCCGCTGCACCACGAGCTGGGCGATCCGGTCGAGCCGGTGCAGCCGCAGCGGCTCTCGGGGATCGTGGTTGATGAGCACGACCTTGACCTCGCCGCGGTACCCGGCGTCGATCGTCCCGGGCGCGTTGACGAGCCCGACGCCGTGGTGCGCCGCCAGCCCCGACCGCGGGTGCACGAAGGCGGCGTAGCCCTCGGGCAGGGCCAGCGCGATGCCGGTCGGCAGGACGACCCGCTCGCCGGGCGGTACGACGGCGTCGACGGTGGTCACCAGGTCGCACCCGGCGTCGCCGGGATGGGCGTAGGCCGGAAGGGGCACCTGCGGGTCGAGCCGCTGGACCGCGACGTCGAGCACGCACGCTCCTTCCTGGTCGAGTCCTGCCGGACGTAGCCGTCGAGCTCCGGCCCGGCGGGGACCGGAGCCCCGCCGCGGACCGCAGGAACCCTACTCGCGGCAGCCGCGCGGCACCGTGTCCACCACCGTGTCCAGCACCGTGCCACCACCGTGTCCACCACCGTGTCCACCACCGCGGCCACACCGCGTGCAGC
>DATMJH010000138.1:0-5116 GCA_035554015.1 Mycobacteriales bacterium | reverse complement strand
CGGCGCCCCCGACAGCCCGCCCACGACCGATCCCGCCCCGGAGGCCGACGTGCCGACGCAGCAGACCACCGCTCCCGCGGCGGTCGCCGACGCCGACGACGAGAACGCGCCGCTGGCCCTCGACGAGGCGCCGCCCGGCATCGACCTCGTCAAGGCGTACCTGCGCGAGATCGGCAAGGTGGCCCTGCTCAACGCCGAGCAGGAGGTCGAGCTCGCCAAGCGCATCGAGGCCGGCCTGTTCGCCGGTGAGAAGCTGCGCCAGAACAAGGCCGGCGAGCTCAAGCTCACGCCGACCATGAAGCGCGACCTGGCCGAGATCGAGCGCGACGGCGAGCGCGCCAAGCGGCACCTGCTCGAGGCCAACCTGCGCCTGGTGGTCTCCCTGGCCAAGCGCTACCAGGGCCGCGGCCTCGACCTGCTCGACCTCGTGCAGGAGGGCAACCTGGGCCTGGTGCGCGCCGTCGAGAAGTTCGACTACGCCAAGGGCTACAAGTTCTCGACCTACGCCACCTGGTGGATCCGCCAGGCGCTGCAGCGCGCGCTGGCCGACCAGGGCCGCACCATCCGCGTCCCGGTGCACATGGCCGAGCTGATCACCAAGGTCACCCGCACCCGCCGCGACCTCACCCAGACGCTCGGCCGCGACCCGAGCTCGGAGGAGCTCGGAGAGCCGCTCGGCATGACCGCCGAGAAGGTGGAGGAGATCCTGCGCTACGGCCGCGACACCCTGTCGCTGCAGGCGCCGGTCGGCGACGACGACGCCGTGCTCGGCGACTTCATCACCGACACCGACTCGATCGACCCGCAGCAGGCGGTCGAGTCGCAGCTGCTCCACGGCCAGCTGTCGGCGGTGCTGTCCAGCCTGCCGGAGCGCTCGGCGATCGTCATGCGGATGCGCTTCGGCCTCGACGACGGCCGCCCGCGCACCCTCGACGAGGTGGGCCGCCATCTGGGCCTGACCCGCGAGCGGATCCGCCAGATCGAGCGCGACACCCTCGCCGAGATCCGGGCCTGCGGCAGCGCCGACGCGCTGCGCGAGTACGTCGCCTAGCACCGGCCCCTCCTGAGCGCGCGCCGAGAGCCGCCGTCCCTGCCGGGACGGCGGCTCTCGGCGTGCCAGGGTGCTGCTCCGTGACCGCGCTGGAGCTCGTGCTGCTCGGCGGCGTCGCCGTGCTCGCCGGGGGCGTGAACTCCGTCGCCGGCGGCGGCACACTGCTGCTGTTCCCCGCGCTCATCGCGGCCGGGCTGTCTCCGCTGGCCGCGAACGTCACGAGCACCACCGCGGTGTGGCCCGGCTACGTCGGCACAGCAGCCGGGTACCGCGAGGAGCTGCGCGGGCAGGGCACCGAGCTGCGCGCGCTCGGCGCCACCGCACTGGTGGGCGGCGGGCTGGGCGCCGCGTTGCTGCTCACCACCGACGAGGCGGTCTTCGAGTCGGTGGTGCCGTTCCTCGTGCTCGCTGCCGCCGCGCTGCTCGCCGTGCAGCCACGGCTGTCCCGGCTGGTCGGGAGGCTGCCCGGGTACGCCGGCGCGCACCGCTCGCCGCTGCTGCACGCCGTCGTGCTGCTCGCGGCCGTCTACGGCGGCTACTTCGGGGCGGCGCTCGGTGTCGTGCTGCTGGCCGTGCTGGCGGTCTTCCTCGCCCGCGGGCTGCAGGAGGTCAACGCCCTGCGCGGGGCCGTCGCCCTGCTCGTCAACACCGTCGCACTCGTCGCCTTCGCGCTGTTCGGCCCCGTCCACTGGGTCGCCGTGGCCGTCACGGCACCCGCCGCCGTGGCCGGCGGCTATCTCGGCGCTCGGGTGGCCCGGCGGCTGCCGGTCCCCGTGCTGCGCTGGACGGTCGTGGCCGTCGGCGTCGCGGTGGCGGTCGCGTTGCTCTGAACAACGCTCAAGCCGGGCGCCGATCCGTGCGATACTCCTGGGGTGACCCGGCACCGCAGCCTTCGCGCCGTCACGCGCGCCGCTGCCTGCTGCCCGTGTCGCTGTCGCGGCTGACGCCTCCCGTCCCCCGACAGCCCCTGCACCGCTCGGCGGTGCCCCGTTCCACCTGGACCTCGCATGACGCTCCTGCTCGACACCCCGCTGCCGACCGCCGCGTCCCTCGACGGCCGTACCGTCGTCGTCCTGCACGCGCACCCCGACGACGAGGCGGTGTTCACCGGTGCCACGATGCGCCGGCTCGCCGACCGCGGCGCCCGCGTCGTGCTCGTGACGGCCACCGCCGGCGAGATGGGCACGCCGCGCTACCCGGTCGCCGACGTCGCCGCGGTCCGCCGCGCCGAGCTCGAACGGGCCGCCGAGGAGCTCGGGGTCGCCCGGCTGGTGCTGCTCGGCCGGCGCGACAGCGGGCTGCCCGGCTGGGAGTCCACCGCCCACCCGGACGCGCTGCTGCAGGCCGACCTGCGCGCGCTGGGCGCAACCCTCGCGCGGCTGCTCGAGCGCGAGCAGGCCGAGGCGGTGGTCACCTACGACGCCGACGGCATCTACGGCCACCCCGACCACGTGGCGGTGCACCTCGTGGGCCGCTACGCCGCCGAGCTCACCGGCCGCACGCTCTACGAGTCGACCGTGGACCGCGAGCACCTCCACTTCGCCGGCGCCCACGTGCTCGACGCCGCGACGGCCTCGGTCCGGGGCACCCGCTACGGCCGGGTCACCGCCGAGATCACGACGGCGCTCGCCGCCACGCCGTCGGAGCTGGAGGCCAAGCGCCGGGCGATGGCGGCGCACAGCAGCCAGATCGACCCGGCGGAGCTGACCAGTCCCGGGTTCGCGGACGCGTACGAGCTGGAGTGGTTCGTGCGGCGGGGATCGACGGGTCTGCTGGACGAGCTCGGGAACGTGCACGCGGTGCGCTGATCCGGGCAGGAAACGGAGCACCGGCGTCGAAACCCGACGAGACACCGAGCCTCGACGTCTCAAGGAGTCTGCGTGCGCCTCGACCTGTTCACCGCCCACACCGAGCTCACCCGCCGCGGACTGCTGCGCGCCGGCGCCGCCGCCGGGGCCGTCGCTGTCGTCGGCACGGCAGGCAGCGCCACCGCAGCGCCCTCGCTGCACGACGCCGTCGGCACGGCGACCGACGACCCGGCCGACCGGGAGGGCGACGAGCTGTTCGACGTCGAGGCGGTCATCGCCGGCGCGTGGGCGCCGGGGCCGTACGGCGAGGGCGACCAGCGTGGCTCGTTCAACGAGGTGACGCCGGCGAAGACGGCGTCGGCGCTGCGGCTGCTCGACGCCGGCCGGCCGGTCAAGACCTACGGGCTGGGCGAGGAGCTGTTCAACGGCTTCCCCGCCTACGCAGCGCTGCTGTACCCCCGCCAGTACGAGCAGCGGCTGACCGTGCTGGGCTACGTGCCCACCGAGCCCGGCCCGCTCGTGCAGCTGCCGGTGCCGTTCGGGCCCAACAAGGTGAGCGCCCACGAGGAGCGGCTCGTCGGCAGCACCACCTACCACATCGGCACCCAGGTCGACGGGCTGGCGCACATCGGCGTCGGGGACATGTTCTACGGCGGCAACCGCGGCCCCGACATCGCGGCCGCCCACGGGCTGAAGCGGCTCGGGAACGAGCACATGGGCCCGATCGTCACGCGCGGCGTCGTCGCCGACGTCGTGGGGCTGAAGGTCGCGCAGGGCGCTACCAGCGCCTACTTCACCGCCGACAACGGCCGGCCGGTCCTGCAGGACGACTACCGGATCACGGTCGAGGACATCGAGCAGGCGCTGCGCCGCGCGGGGCGGCTGACGTTCGGCCCGGGGGACGTCGTCCTGCTGCGCACGGGCTGGACGCACCTGGTCGAGCAGGACCCGGCCCGCTACACCGCCAAGGAGCCCGGCATCTACCTGCGCGAGGCGCGGTGGCTGGCGAAGCGGCGGCCGGCCATCGTCGGCGGCGACGCGTGGGCGCTGGAGTCGCTCAACCCCGAGGTCATCGACGGCAACTCCTTCCCGGTGCACCAGCTGCTGCTGGTCAAGCACGGGATCCGGATCGGCGAGTCGATCCTCACCGACGACCTCGTGGACGACGGCGTCCACGAGTTCGTCTTCATGTACAGCCCGCAGAACGCCCGCGGCGCCACGGCGGGCTGCACCCCGCCGGTCGCCCTGGCGCAGCCCTCGGTCTGACGAGTACGCCACGCGTGACGGGGCAGTGTCGGGACGTGGACCGACTCCGTGACCCGCGAAGCGCCCGGCCGCTCGAACCTCCACCGCATGCCCCCACGCCGGGTGAGGCGCCCCTGGACCCTGAGGCTCCGGTGCCCGACGACCCGGGACCGCTACACGAGCCCGACGTGCTCCCGCCACCGCCGCTCGAGCCCTCCCCCGACGTGCTCCCGGCACCGGAGCCGGTGTAGGACAGAGCCCTCACCGACGAGAGGGCGTGACCGTGGCTGAGCAGGGCTCCCGGCAGAACACCACCTTCCCGAGCGGTGGCGGCACCGCCCACGGCTACCTGGCGCTGCCGGACAGCGGCAGCGGACCGGGCGTCGTCGTCATCCAGGAGTGGTGGGGGCTCACCGGCCACATCGCCGACGTGTGCGACCGGCTGGCCGGTGAGGGCTTCGTCGCGCTGGCACCGGACCTCTACGGGGGTACCACCACGCACGACGCCGACGAAGCCGGCAGGCTCATGACCGAGCTGCCGGTGGACCAGGCGGCGCGCGACCTCGGCGGCGCCGTCGACTTCCTGCTGGGCCACCAGGCGGTGACCTCGTCGAAGGTCGGCGCGATCGGGTTCTGCATGGGCGGCGGGTTCGTGCTGCTGCTCGCGGCCCAGCGGGGCGACAAGGTCGGCGCGGCGGTGCCGTTCTACGGCGTCGGCCCGGCCGTGCCCGACAGCTACCGCGGGCTGACCGCCGCCGTGCAAGGCCACTACGGCGAGCACGACGACTTCTACCCCGCGGACGACGCGCGCCGGCAGGCGGAGCAGATCCGGTCAGAGGCCGGCGTCGAGGTGGAGTTCCACTTCTACCCGGCCGGCCACGCGTTCCACAACGACACGAACAAGCTCGGCACCTACGACGCCGAGCAGGCGCAGCTGGCCTGGTCGCGCACCGTCGACTTCCTGCGCTCGCGCCTCACCCTGACGTAGGGCTCGGGCTCAGCCGTCGGCGCG
>DATMJH010000137.1:0-3803 GCA_035554015.1 Mycobacteriales bacterium | reverse complement strand
GGGCAGGGTCGGGTCACCTTCGGCATCACGGCGTCCGACGGCACTCGCCCGGACAGCCGGGACGTCCTCGAGTATGGCGTCGCACCGGGGTCGCAGGTGTTCGACCACGTGTCGGTCGTCAACCAGAGCGACCAGCCGCTGACGCTGCGCCTGTACGGCTCGGACGGGGTCAACGCCTCGAACGGCGGGCTCGACGTGAGGAGTCGTGCGGAGCGCAACAGGGACCTCGGGGCATGGATCCACCTCGGGTCTGAGGATGACCCCCCAGCCGTGGGGCCGTCGGCACGGTCGAGCCTCGACGTGGAGGTCCCACCGCAGAGCTCCGAGCGCGGCGTGGGCAACGTGGTGGTGCCGGTCCGCATCGCCGTCCCGAGCGATGCGACGCCGGGCGACCATGTGGGCGGCATCGTCGCCGCGCTCATCGCTCGGGGCGAGAACGCGCAGTCTCAGAACATCGAGTTCGAGCAACGCGTCGTGCTGCGTGTGTACGTCCGGGTCGCCGGTGCGCTGCAGCCGCGCCTGGACCTGGACGTCCTCGACGTCGCCTTCACCGGTGGCGGCGGGCTCGGCTTCGACGGCGCCGTCACCGTCACCTACAGGCTGACCAACGCCGGGAACACCCGCATCGGGGCCGCGTCGACGGTCGGCACCGCAGGTCCTCTCGGCGTTCTCGAGCGCTCCGTCGACGGTACGGACGTCGACGAGCTCGTCCCCGGCGACAGCGTGGTCCTCACCGCCACCGTGCCGGACGTGCCGGCCACCATCCGGACCGACGTGAAGGTGAGTGCCACAGCCGTCCGGGTGGCGGGTGGCCGCGACCCTGGACTGGAGCCGCAGGAGGCGCGTGCCGGTATCTGGTCGGTGACGTGGCAGCAGTGTGCTGCCGTGCTCCTGCTCGCCCTGCTGGTGGCCGGCTTCCGCTGGTCGCGTCGCCGAGCCAGGACCGCGCCGGTAGCCCGGCACGGGCGGTCGCCGTCCGGTCGGCGGGCACTGGCCGACGCGTCCACCTGACGGCATCCCGGCCCCGCTGCTCGAGGAGGCGTTCGGTGCACGACCACGATCAGCTGCTCGGTGAGCTGAGGATCAGCCGGACAGACAGGACTGCCCGCGGTAGAGCGCGGAGCAAACCGGTGAGGCGCTTTCGACCGCCAGCCGCCACGGCTGGTACCCGGACCGGCCATCCGGCGTTCACCTCGCGTCGTGAAGGTGTGGCCCCGTGGGCGCCGCACCTCGTCCCACACCGACGTCCACCACGCGCCCTCCCTCCCGGTCACACCCCGGCCCCTCGCCGCGGGGCGCCGGCGGGAACCGCTGCACCTTCACCGGAGCCCAAGCCGATGCACACTGTCTCGCCGCGCGGTGCCTCGGGCGCCGGTGACGGCGGCTCCGTCGGCGCAGGGGCCGAACCGCCCCCCACACGGGTCATCGGGCTGAACGTGGACGGCGCAGCGCCGAGCGACGTCGCCGACCGCGCCGGCCCACAGGTCGATGCGGCGGCACCTCCGGTGACGGGTTCGACGACCCTGGACGACACCCCGGGCGGTGTGACCAGCCGACTGGTCCCGCCCGCACCCGCACCGACTGCCGCCGGCGCCGGCGTAGCCGCGACGCCCCGCCGCCGAGCCACCGGGCGGGGACGCTGGTTGCCGCTGGCCGGCTCGGCGGTCAGCGTGCTGGCCCTCGTGCTCGGCGCCCTCGTGCTGTGGACCGCGGTGCTCAGCCACGTCTCCCACGCGCGGTCGCAGCGGGTCGCGTACGCCGACCTGCGGATCGACCTCGCCGAGTCCACGGCACCGACCGGTCAGCTCGACCAGGAGGGCCGGCCGCACCCGCTCGGCACCCCGCTCGGCTACCTGACCATCCCGGAACTGGGCCTGCAGCGCGAGGTCTTCTTCGAGGGCACGACGTCGCAGGTGCTCGCCTCGGGGCCCGGCCACCGTCGCTCGACCGTCCTGCCGGGCCAGGCCGGAACGGCCATCCTGTACGGCCGGGCCTGGTCCCACGGCGGCCCCTTCGGGGGCCTCGAGGACCTCGCCACCGGCACGCGGATCGCCGTGACCACCGGCCAGGGCGAGCACACCTACGCCGTCACCGGCCGACGCCGTGGCGGGGACAGGGCACCGGCGCCACCGGACGCCGCGGCCGGTGAGGGTCGGCTGACGCTCGTCACAGCGATTGGCGCGCCGTACGCACCCGCTGACGTCGTCTACGTCGACGCCGATCTGACCTCGGACGCCGTCGACGCTGCGCCGCGGGCCATCGCACCGCGTGACCTGCTCGAGTCGGAGCAAGCGCTCGCAGGGGACCCGTCCGCCTGGGCCGCCGTCTTCCTCGCCATGCAGGGGCTGGCGTTCGGCGCGCTCGGCACCACCTGGGCCGCACGGCGCTGGGGCCGTGCCCAGGCCTGGCTCGTCGGCTTCCCCGTCCTCGGCGTCCTGGCCGTCCTCGCGGCGCGCTCGGTGCTGCACCTGCTCCCCAACCTGCTCTGAGGAACCGTGACGATGACCGCCTCCACGGCCGCGCGGCAACAGCGGCCGGCGCCCAGCGGACGCCGACGAGCGCGCCGGCGACTGCTGCTCGTCCTGCTCGCACCGCTGCTGGCCGCGGCCGTGCTGGTCGCCGTCCTCCTGCAGCGGGACGACCCGGACGTCGCCGCCGGTCGCCCGCCCGTGGTCGAGGTGGACCTCGAGGCGCCGACGACGAAGCCGGCCCTTCCCGCCGAGCAGCAGCAGCCGACGGTCGAGGGCGCCCGCGACTTCGCGCTGTTCTGGTTCGACGCACTGAACTGGTCGCTGGCCAACGCCGACGCCGACCTGCTCGCCGGCCACACGAACGGCGGCTGCCGGCAGTGCACCGGCTGGCTGCTCGCCATCGCCCGGTGGAGGGACGGCGGCGATCGGCTGGAGGGCGGCCTCACCGTTCCCGTCCAGCTGGCGATCGGCCCGTTCAGCGACCGCGAGCCGGTCCAGTTCGCCGCGACCTTCCTCACCTCTCCCGCCACCGTGACCTCGCCCGACGGCGCCGTGCAGGAGTACCCGGGTGGCCGTACGCGCGGCGGCCTGACCGTCCTGTGGGCCAACGGTCGCTGGCAGATGACCGACGTCGTCCTCGACGCCGCCAACGCCCCGCCACAGCCGTGAACGCCCTCCACGGCGACTCGTCCGCCGACATCGCCGCTGCCCCCGCCTCGCCCCCCGCCTCGATTCCGGAGACGTCCGTGCTGCTGCCCTCCCTTCCCGTCCAGGAACTCCCGCGGCTCACCGTCGACCCGCCTCGGGTCGCGCCGGCCGGCCCGGTCGACCACTACGGCGAGGGCGGCTCCACGCTCGAGGGTCGCGCCGTCTCCGCCTGGTTCGGTGACCGCAAGGTGCTCGACCGGGTGAGCCTGGTGATGCCGGCGCGGCAGGTCACCGCCCTCATCGGGCCGTCCGGCTGCGGCAAGTCGACGTTCCTGCGCATCCTCAACCGGATGCACGAGATGATCCCGTCCGCCTCGCTGGCGGGGGAGGTGCTGCTCGACGACGAGGACATCTACGCGCCGGCCAAGCGACTCACCGACGCGCGCCGGCAGATCGGGATGGTGTTCCAGAAGCCGAACCCGTTCCCGGCGATGAGCATCTACGACAACGTCGTCGCCGGGCTGAGGCTGACCGGCCAGAAGGCCGACCGCGAGACCAAGGACGCGCTCGTCGAGCAGTCGCTCACCAAGTCGGGGCTGTGGAGCGAGGTGCGGGACCGGCTGCGGTCGCCGGGCGGTGCCCTGTCGGGCGGACAGCAGCAGCGGCTGTGCCTCGCCCGGTCGC
>DATMJH010000136.1:0-11158 GCA_035554015.1 Mycobacteriales bacterium | reverse complement strand
TCCCAGCGGGTGCCTTGCGTCAGGAGACCTGAGCCTGCAGGTGCTCCCGGGCCCTGACGTCCGAGGGCGGCGCGCGCGGGCGGTGGTTGGCTGACGCCCGTGCAGCAGCGCGAGCGGTGGGCGGTCAGCGCGCTGTTCCTCACCAACGGCGCGATGTTCGCCTCGGTGCTTCCGCGCCTGCCGGAGGTGAAGGGCCGGTTCGACCTGTCCGACGGCGAGCTGGGGCTGGCGCTGCTGGGGCTGGGGCTGGGCGGCCTGCTGGGGTCGACGGCGACCAGGTGGCTGCTGCCGCGGGTGGGCGCGCAGCGGCTGGCCGTCGCGTCGACCCTCGCGGTGGCTGCGGCGCTCCCCCTCGTCGGGCTCGCGCCGACGGCGCTGCTGCTGTTCGCGGTGCTCGCCGGCATCGGCGCGGTCGACTCGCTGACCGACGTCGCGATGAACGTCTCCGGCGTCGAGGCGCAGCGCCGGCTCGGCCGACCGGTGCTGACCTCCATGCACGCCGTCTGGAGCGTCGGCGCCGTCGGCGGCGGTCTGGTCGGCAGCGCCGCCGCCGCGCTGCGCGTGCCGCTCGCAGCGCACCTGGCCGTCGTCGCGGTCATGTGCGCGGCGCTGGCACTGGCGGTGCGCCGGGACGTGCCCGACTCCACCGGTCACGGCACGGGGGTCCGTGCGCCGGGCAGGCGGTTCTCGCCGGCACTCGTGCTGCTGTGCGGGCTGGCCGTGCTCGCCGCGGTGCTCGAGGACGCGCCGGCGTCGTGGAGCGCGGTGTACCTCGCCGACCACACCGGCGCCGGGCCGGGCACGGCCGGTCTGGGCTTCACCGCCTTCATGACGGCGATGGTCGTCATGCGGCTCGTCGGCGACCGGGTGCTCGCGCGGTTCGGCGCCGTCGCGGTCGTGCGGGCCGGCGGGCTGGCGGCCGGGACGGCGCTCGGCCTCGCTCTGCTCGTCGGCGGGACGGCGCCGGCGCTGGTCGCGTTCGCCGTCGTCGGCCTGGGTGCGGCGGCCGTGTTCCCCGCGATGATCACTGCCGCCGGGGCGCTGCCCGGCCAGGGGATCGCAGCCATGAACGTCGCCACCCGCGTCGGCTTCCTCGGCTCGCCGCCGGTGGTCGGTGCGGCGGCGGACGGCGTCGGGCTGCCGCTGGCGCTCGGCATCGTCGTGGTGCCGGCCGCGCTGGGCCTGGGGCTGCTCGCGGGTGCGGTGCGGGTGCGCTGACGCCGGCGTCCGGACGGGTGTGCTGCCGGACGGACGCGAGCCCGGGGGTGCGGGAGGAATCGGGGCGACGGCGTCGAACACCCCGCCATGGCCCTTCGTCTGCGCACCGGCCGCCGCACGCCGGCCCCGCTCGCCCTCGTCCTCGTCTGCGGCGTCCTCGCCTCGGGCGCGGTCGCCACGACGCTGTCGCTGGACAACGTCGACGGCTCGGCCACGACGCCGGTCGAGAAGTACCGCGCCGAGGCGCTGGCCGGCGTCACCGGCAGCGCCGGGCGCGCGCTGGCGGAGGAGCCCGACCTCGAGAACTTCGAGCACGTCTTCCACTTCGACTTCCAGACCGGCGACATCGAGGGCGCTCTCAAGAACCCCCATGACCAGGGCACCGACCTCGAGTTCTTCTCGCCGGTCGTCGCCAAGCGCGACGCCGCCGGCGTGCCCGTGCTCGATGCCGCGGGCAACCCGGTCACCGAGCAGCGCGACTTCGCCATCGTCGGCTCCTACGACCGCGGCGCCTTCGTCTTCGACATCACCGACCCCGAGAACACCACGTTCGTCACCCAGATCGTCTGCCGGCAGAAGCAGAACGACATCCAGATCCGCCAGTTCGGCGAGCGCTGGGTGGTCATGCTCAGCAACGACCGGTCGGGCACGCTCTGCGCCGGCCCGGAGTACGGCGGGCGCGACATCGAGTCGCCGGCGCCGACGGTGCCGGGCAACTCGCCGAACCGCAACGGCGGCGTCGCGGTGTTCGACGTCACCGACCCGTACGCCCCGAAGGCGATGTACAACCTGCGCGTCCACGACGGCGTGCACAACTGGACGTGGCACCCGACCGAGCCGGTCGCGTGGGTCTCCACCGGCGACCTGCCCGGCGCGCTGGACCACCTGCCGGTCTACGACTTCGCCGACCCCGACAACCCGGTGCTCGCGGCCGACCTGCAGGTCGAGGGCGGCCCGCACGACATCACCTTCAGCAACGACGGCAGCAAGGGCTACGTCGCCTCGGAGAACAACGTCCGGGTGTACAACGCCACGAACCCCCGCACGCCGACGCTGCTCTACCGCGGTCCGACCATCGCCTCGTACGTGCACGGCGCCGACCCGACCCCGGACGGCAAGACGCTGCTGGTCACCGACGAGAGCCTGGTGCTCGGCGGGTTCTTCGCCAGCAAGACGGCGGTCTGCCCGGGCGGCGGCATCACCCTGTTCGACGCCACCAGCGAGCCGCTGAAGCCGCTGAGCTACATGGTCGCCGACATCCAGGGCCAGTCGCCCGACCACCGCGCGTGCACCGCCCACGTCGGCCGGTTCACCCCTGACTCGAAGCACTACGTGACCGGCTGGTACCTCGGCGGGGTGCGGGTGTTCGACATCAGCGACCCGAGGGCCCCGGAGGAGGTCGGCCACGCGATGATGCCGGGCAGCGAGGTGTGGTCCGCCAAGTTCCACAAGGGCCAGTACGTGTTCACCGGCGACCTCGGCCGCGGCTTCGACGTCTTCCGCTGGACCGGCGAGCCGCTGGGTACCGCGCCGCTCGGCTGAGCCGAGATGTTGTAGCATACGACAATGCTCACCGTGCCGGAGGCGGCGCGTCGGGTGGGGCGCAACCCCGAGACCATCCGGCGATGGATCCGAAGCGGCAGGCTGCGGTCCGAGCGGGTCGGCACGCAGCACCTCGTGCGCGAGGCCGACGTCGACGGGCTCGCCGACGAGGCGCCCCTGGAGCTGCCGGCGGCGTGGCAGGCGGCCGACGTCGGCGCCATGCCGGCGTGGGAGCGGCTCGTGCGCGACGCGCGGGACTCGCACTGACCGGTGCGGCTCGTCCTCGACTCCGGTGCCGCCCTGCGAGCCGCCGCGTCCTCAGCGGCGCGGGCGCAGCTCGGCGGGCATGAGCTGATCGCGCCGCCGCTGCTCTGGTCGGAGGTGCACTCGGCCGTGCACGAGGCGGTCTGGCGGCGGGAGCTCGACGAGCCGGGTGCCGACCGGGTGCTCGCCGGGTTCTCCGCACTGCACGTGCGGCGGAGGTCACCCGCGCGGTTGCACGCCGTCGCCTACCGGCTGGCGACCGACCTCGGCTGGGCGAAGACGTACGACGCCGAGTTCCTCGCGCTGGCCGAGCTCGACGGCGCCCGCGTGCTCACCACCGACGGGCGGCTGCGCCGAGGTGCCGACCGGACGGGGCTCGTCCTCGGCCCGGCGGAGCTCACCGACGTCCAGGAGTGACCGCGGGGACGACGTGCGCCACAGTGGGCACGTGCCGCTCCAGATCACCGGCCACGACGACGGCCGGCTCCTGCTCGACCTGCCGTGGTCGACGCCGCTCGAGCACTGGCCGGCCGACTCGCTCGTCGCGCTGCCCCGGGGCGTCTCGCGGCACGTCGTCCGGTTCGTGCGGGTGCGCAGCCGGGTGTACGCCGTCAAGGAGGTCGGCGAGCACTCCGCGCGCAAGGAGTACCGGCTGCTGCGTGACCTCGAGCGGCTCGACGTTCCGGCGGTCGAGCCGGTCGCCATCATCACCGGGCGGGAGGCGCCGGACGGCACGCCGCTGGAGCCGGCCCTGGTGACGCGGCACCTGCAGTTCTCCCTGCCCTACCGGGCGCTGTTCTCCCAGACACTGCGGCCGGAGACCGCCAACCGGCTGCTGGACGCGCTGTCGCTGCTGCTCGCGCGGCTGCACTCGGAGGGGTTCTTCTGGGGCGACTGCTCGCTGTCCAACACGCTGTTCCGCCGCGATGCGGGCGCCTTCGCCGCCTACCTCGTCGACGCCGAGACCTCCGAGCTGCACCCGTCGCTGTCGGAGGGGCAGCGCGCGTACGACCTGCAGACCGCGCACACCAACATCGTCGGTGAGCTGATGGACCTGCAGGCGGCCGGGCTGCTCGACGAGTCGGTCGACCCGCTCGAGACCGGCGCCGACATCCGCCGGCGGTACGACGGCCTGTGGTGCGAGCTCACCCGCGAGGAGGTCGTCGGCGAGGGCGAGCAGCACCGCATCGCCGCCCGCGTGCGTCGGCTGAACGAGCTGGGCTTCGACGTCGAGGAGCTGCGGCTCGACGCCGCCGACGGGCTCGTGCGCATCGCGCCGAAGGTTGTCGACGCCGGTCACCACTCCCGCCGGCTGCTGCGCCTGACCGGTCTGGACGCCGAGGAGAACCAGGCCCGCCGACTGCTCAACGACCTGGACGCCTACCGGCACGGCACCGGCCAGCAGGACGAGGACGAGGAGATCGTCGCGCACGAGTGGCTGGCCGAGGTGTTCCAGCCGGTCGTGCGGGCGGTGCCGCGGGACATGCGCGGCAAGCTCGAGCCGGCCGAGGTGTTCCACGAGGTGCTCGAGCACCGCTGGTTCATGTCCGAGCGGGCCGGGCGCGACGTCGGGATCGAGGAGGCCGTGCGCGACTACGTTCGCACCGTGCTGGTCACCAAGCCGGACGAGAAGGCGGTGCTCGGAGCGGCCGCGTTCCTCACCGCCCCGTAGCCGTCGGGAGGGCTCCCGTCGGGTTCGGCAGCGCCGGGAGCCGTCGGGAGGGCTCCCGTCGGCGGTAGCGGTGGAGTGGCTGCGGCGGTCGGGGACGGGCCCGTAGCCGTCGGGAGGGCTCCCGTCGGGTGCGGCAGCGGCGGGAGCCGTCGGGAGGGCTCCCGTCGGAGGGGGGCTACTGGCCGCGGACGACGCCGCAGCCGGGGTTCTCGCCGATCTCCGGGACGGCCTCCGGTCCGACGACGATGCCGGCAGCGGCGCCGGTGCAGGTGGTGCCGCGCACGGCGCCGGTGCTGCGGTCGCCGAACAGGAAGGCCGCCCGCAGCACCCCGCTCACCGTGCTGCCGTCCACGGTGGGTGACGACCGCTCGAGCGCCTGCACGCCGACGTCCCCACCCTGGACGGTGAGCGCGCGCACCGCCGGCCGCGCCTCGCCGGCGGTGACGAGCCCGGCCTCGTTGTCGACCAGCCGCGTGTCGGAGACCGTGCCGTCGCTGGTCGCCAGGAAGCAGATGCCGCACTGGCCGCTGCGCGTCACGATGGTGCGGGCGATCTCGGCGCGGTGCTCGCCGGCCACCACGACACCACCGACAGCGTTGTCGACGAGCTCGCTGTCGACCAGCCGCAGGCTCGTGCGCCGGCTCGGACCGGCCTGGCCGCCGGCGCCGGCCGACATGAGCAGGCCGATGCCGCCTCTGCCCTCGGCGTCGCCCCGCGCGCCGGACAGCCGCGCGGCGCTGACGGTCAGCTCGGCGGACGGCGCGGCACTGACGACGTTGCCCGGCACGTCCGAACCGCGGGTGAGGCCGAGCGCGTCGAGGGTCACCGGCTCGCCGGTGAGCACCAGCACGACGCCGTCGGCCGCGGTGCTGCGCAGCGTCGTCGCGTCACGGCCGGCTCCGCGCAGGGTGACACCGCGGAGCAGCACCAGCGTCTCGTCGACGACGTGCTCGCCGGCGGCCAGCTCGACGACGGCGTCGGCCGGCGCCACCGCGACCGCTGCGGCGACGTCACCGCCGGGCGGCACCGGCCCCTCGGGCGCCTGGCCGCCCTGCAGCTGCAGCAGCACCGCCTGGGCCACCGGCCCGCCGGCCCGCAGCTCGCGGAGCCCGGCGGTGAGGTCGTCCCGGAAGGCTCGCGGGTCGCAGCCGATGCTCGCCGCGTGCGCCCGCACGTTGGACAGCGCCGCGGTGAACTCGGCCTCGGCCTCGACCGGGTCGGCGGTCGGTGAGGGCGTCGAGCTGCCGCGCGTCGTCGTCGTGCCGATGCTGTCGAGGTAGCGCTGCGCCGTGCCGAGCAGGGTGTCGACGGCGGCGGCGCAGTCGGCCTCGGTGTCGGGCGTGGGGGTGGCCGAGGGGTCGGCGCCACCGGAGCAGCCGGACAGCACGAGGCAGCCGGCGAGCAGGAGCCCGGCGGCACGGGGCCCTCTGCTGCCCGTCACACGGGCGATCCTAGGGAGGTTCAGGCGACGGCCGGGGCGAACCGGAGGTCGGCGGCGAGCCGGCGCAGCCGCCACGCCGCGACGAGCGCGAGCACGAGCAGCACGGCGAGCGGGTGTGCCGATGGGGCCTGCCGCTCGACCTGGTCGGGGCGGCCGCTCGCGACCGCGGCGACGCCGTCGTGCACCGCCTCGGGCAGCGTCGCCGCCGCCTGCACCGACGCGACGGCGGCCGGTGCCGCCCCGGCGGTGGTCACCGCGGAGTCGGCGGCCACCGGGCGCCCGGCCGCTCCCGGCCCGTCGTGATCGAGCACCGCGACGTCGCGCACGCCGGGAAGGAGCACCGCGCCCATGCCGCGGTCCCCGTGCTCCAGGCCCAGCACGTGGCCGATCTCGTGCAGCAGCACGCTGAGCAGGTCGATGCGCCCGGCCGCGACACCCTCGAGCGCGGCGCTCCAGCCCCAGCCGGCGGCGTCGGCGTCGAGCAGCACCGTGCTGCCGACCACCTGCGCGAGGTCCGTGGCACCCGGCAGGTCGGCGACGACGACGCGGAGGCCGGTCAAGACGGCCGTGTCGGCACCGCCGGCGGCCCAGCGGGCGACCGCCGCAGCGAGCAGCTGCTGCACGTGGGCGTCGGACAGGCGCTCGGCCCCCGGACCGGCGGTCGCGGTCATCAGCCTGCTGTCGTCGTCGAGGATCCAGACGGTGGCCTGGCCGGTCGCGATGGTGGCGCCCGTCGCGCTGCTCAGGCCGACGAGGACCGTCTCGTCCGGCTCCTTGGAGCGGTCGCCCAGGACGGTCACGCTCACGCTTCGGGCGGTCTGGCCGGGGTCGAACGTCACCGTGACCGGCGTCCAGCTCTGGTAGTCGGTGCCGGCAGTCGCCGTCCCGCCGGAGAGCAGGCTGACGACGACGGTGACCGGCGCGCCGCTCGCTGCCGACAGCCGGACCCAGACCGTCGCCGTGACGCTGCCCTTGTCCCCCTCGACGACGGAAGCACCGCTGATGGTCAGGCTCGGCGGTGCGTCGTCATCCGTGATCGTGAGGGTGGTGCTGCCTGGCGTGCCGACGGTGCACCCGGTGCACGTGCCGAGCGCGAGCGAGAGGGTCTCGCTCGACTCGTGCGTGGTGTCGTCCAGCACCGTCACGGTGAAGGTCGCCGACGTCACTCCCGCAGCGAGCGTCAGGGTGAGGCTCGAGCCGGTCACCGCCGTGCCGTTGACCGCGACGGTGTAGTCCGAGCCTCGCGTGGCGGTGCCGCCGAGGCCGACGGCCACGCTGACCGTGCCGGTCGTGCTTCCGGTGCGCGTCACCGTGTACGTCAGCGTCGCCCCGCCGCCCTCGGTCGTGGACGACGATCCAGGGCCGAGAGTCAGCACCGGCGACACGTCGTCGTCGGTGATCGAGAGGGTGGTCGAGGAGGAGCCGCTGACCGCGCAGCCGCTGCACGACCCGATCGAGACGACGACGGTCTCCGTCGGCTCCGACGTCGTGTCGTCCTGCACCCGGACCGAGAAGGTCCGCGTGCCGACGCCGTCCGCGAAGGTGACCGTGACCGAGCCGCCCGTGCCGACCGTCACGCCGTCGACGACGTAGTCGGCGCCGCGCGTGGCGGTGCCGCCGAAGGTGACCACCACGCTGGCCGTGCCGTTGAGGTTGGCGCCGCGGGTGAGGGTGTACGTGACGGTCGCGGCGCTCGGCTCGTGCACCGACGTCGCGCTGCTGGTCAGCGTCACCGTGGGCTGCACGTCGTCGTTGGTGATGGTGACGGTGGCGGACGACGTGCCGAGCGTCGCGCCGGTCGGTGCCGACAGCGTGACGACGAACGTCTCGTCCGGCTCCCAGACGAGGTCGCCGTTGACGGTGACGGCGATGGTCCTGCTCGTCTCACCCGGCGCGAAGCTGACGGTGCCGGACGCCGCGACGTAGTCGGTGCCGGCGGTGGCTGTCCCGCCGCCGGTGGCCCACGCGACGGTGACCGGCTTGAACGCGGCCGTCGACAGGCGCACCGTCACCAGCACCGTCTTCGTGCCGCTGCCGCCCTCTGTCGTGGTGGTGGGCGTGACGCTGACCGTCGGGACGTCGTCGTCGACGACGGTGACGCGGCCGGTGTCCTTGGCGAGGGTGTAGCCGGTGCCGCTGGTCAGGGCGACGAAGAAGTGCTCGTCCGCCTCGACCGTGCTGTCGGTGACGATCGTGAGGGTGATCTGCTGCATCGACACACCGGAGCTGAAGCTCAGGATGCCGCTGGCCAGGCCGTAGTCGTCACCGAACAAGGCCGTGCCGTCGACCGTGTTCCACGGGATGCGGACCGTCTCACCGGCAGCAGGTGCGCGGTCGAGCGTCACGGTGACGGTGACGGTCCTGGTGCCGCCGGTGCCCTCGGTGACGGTGACGTCGTCGATGACGGCGCTCGGCGGCACGGTCGGGTCGGCAGGCGGCGGCGGGGCGGCCTCGCCGAACTGCGGGTCGTCCGTGCGGACGCGCAGCGCCGTGAACGTCGCGGGTGTCCCGCGGGAGAGCAGACCGAAGCGGCCGTCGGACAGACCTGCGTTGAAGCCGTGGCTGAGCATGAACAGCCCGTTCAGCGCGACCGTCACGGCTGCGCCCTTGAGCTGCACGTCCAGGGTGTAGAGGACGTCGGCGGTCAGCGCCTGGCCGTGCACCGCGTCGACGACCCAGCCCCGCCGCGGGTCGTGGTGCCCGATGACGACGCGCTGGCCGGGGACGTCGATGACGGCGAACTTCAGGTCGTCGTCGTCGTAGACGTCGAACGCGATGCCCGCGACGCCGCTGGTGCGGAAGGTCGTCGTCAGGCGCAGCCAGGACGTGCTCGCGAGGAACCGGACGTCACCGAGCTGGGCGGGCACGATCGCCGAGGCGGCGGCGGTCGCGGGAGTGCCGGTGTAGCCGGACGTCGTGCGCGTACAGGTGCCCGACACCGGCGTCGTCAGCGGACCGGTCGACGACGTGAGGTCGGTGTTGCTGTCGAGCGTGATCTGCGGCGGCAGGATCTGCGCCCGGATGTTGTCGAACTGGCCGCGGGCGTTGTCCGACCCCATGCCGACCATGCCCTTGTTGAGCGCGTACCGCTCCCCGTCGATGACCCTGGCGTCGAAGGTGTGGGTGAACGCGGTCTCGCCGTCGACGACGAGCGTGGCGGTCGTGCCGTTGACGGCCAGCAGCAGCTGGTACCAGGTGTCGAACTTGAGCATCTTCGGGGTCTGCGCGACGACCACCCAGCCGCTCGCGTCGCGGTAGCCCATCACGATCTTGTTGATGGAGACGTCGATGCCGGCGAACTTGAAGTCGGTCGGGCTGAAGTAGTCGAAGATGACGTACGCGTTGGCCTTCCAGCCGCCGGTCGGCTTGACGACCGACACCGAGGCGGCGATCTCGTAGTACACCGGCAGGTAGTCGTCGACGTAGAACACCGAGGCGGCGTCCTTGCCGAGGCTGGCGGCCGCCACCTGCAGCGCACTGCCGCTGACCCGCCAGGTGCCGCTGTCGACGTAGAAGCCGCTCATCGTGCCGTCGTTGAAGTCCGCCCCGCGCAGGACGTCACGGCGCCCGCCGGGGACGTTGCCGGGCTGCGGGTCGCGCGGACCGCCGGTCTGCTCCTGCCACAGACCGGAGTCCTTCTGCGTGACGAGGCCGAGCTCGCCGTACGGCTCGCCGTTGCGCGCGCTGTTGGCGCCGGGGTTGAGGGTCTGGTCCGCGCCCTGTGCCTTGCTCAGCGCGTACAGGAACTCGTACAGCCCGGGCGGCACCTGCCGGCTCACGGTCGCGATGCCGAACGGCGCGAACGGGACGAGGAAGCTGTTGAACTCGCCGACCCAGTCGATCTGTCGGTCGCCGCCGGTGTTGCCGATGAGCACGTCGAGCCCGGCTCCGCCGACCGCGCGGTCCTCGTAGCTCGGGTGGGTGTCGGGCGACTTGTTCTGGTTGACCAGCGCCGGGTCCGGGTCGGGGTTCACACTGAACAGGTCGTCGTCGGCGTTGAGCAGGTCGTTGCCCCAGCCACCCCACAGCGTGTCGCGTCCGGTGCCGCCGACGAGCCAGTCGTTGCCGTAGTCGCCGAAGACCACGTCGTCGCCGTCGGTCTTGCGACGCTCGAGCGGAGCGGTGCACGTTCCGTTGTTCGCCACGGCCACGCAGCCGAGCTCGGTCTCCGGCCCTTCGGTGTGGTCGACGTTCAGCAGCCACTGCCGGCACACGGCCACACCGGTACCGCACGTCGTGGCGTCGGTGGCCCTGCCGGTCTCGTCGAGGGCGATCAGCCGCATGCCGTTGTACTCGTCGTACATCGCCAGGTCGCCGGGCCGCACGACGCCGTAGCCGAGCACGCCGGCGGGAACGGTCGCGCTGCTGAAGCCGGACGGCCTGCCCGCACCGGTGGTGGCGTCGATCGGTGCGTAGAAGCTCGGGTTGTACGGCCGGGTCCAGTCGGTGCGGACCAGCCCGCTGCCGAGCGCGGCGGTTCCCGCCCCGTAGATCGGCGCGTAGGACACCGCGAGCGCCTCGGCGCCGGACATGGCGTCGTCGCCCGCACCGCCGTGCAGGAAGTCGCTGCCGAGGCCGCCGTAGACGATGTCGTCGGCGTACCACGGGACGAACAGCGCCTTCGCCGTCTGGTCGGTGACGGAGGCGGGCGCCAGCGAGAACGGCGTGAGGTCAGCGGCCTTGTTGAGCTGGTTCGCGACGTTGACGACAGCGGTCTGGATCGACCCCGGCGTCGAGATGAACTCGTTGAGGACGTTGCCGTTCGGCGCGCGCGTGTCGGGGTCGCTCGGCAGGAGCGCGCGGACGCCGTGCAGCGGCTCGCTGTAGCAGGGGTTCTCGGTCGTGCCCGGGCCGGAGCACGTCCCGCCGGCGGAGGTGACGCCGGAGGAGGCGTTGCGGCTGGTGCGGATGCGGCCGTCGTCGCCGAGGATGCCGTCCTGGCCGCTGCCACCGGAGATCCAGTCGTGGCCCCAGCCGCCGACGAGATCCACGGCGAGGGCGGCGACGACACCGTCTACGGC
>DATMJH010000135.1:0-2155 GCA_035554015.1 Mycobacteriales bacterium | reverse complement strand
TTGTTCGGGTTGCACCGCAACCCCGCCGACGGCTCGTACGGCCCGTGCACCCGGTAGCCGTAGCGCTGCCCGGGGGTGACGCGGGGCAGGTAGCCGTGCCAGACGAAGGCGTCGCGCTCCGGCAGGTCGACGCGGGTCTCGGCGCCGTCGTCGTCGAACAGGCAGAGCTCGACGCGCTCGGCGACCTCCGAGAACAGCGCGAAGTTGGTGCCGGTGCCGTCGTACGTCGCGCCGAGCGGGTAGCTCGAGCCGGGCCAGACGCGCGTCACGCGCGTGCCGCGGCGCTGTCGCCGTCCGCATACCGCAGCACCGCGCCGACGCCGCCGTTGGGCGCCTCGGCCGGCTCGTGCGGCACGACCTGCACGGCCGCGCCGGTGGCGAGTGCGGCGCGCACCAGCACGGCGACGGCAGGCGCCTCGCGGACGGCGTCGGCACCGAGCGAGGCGACCTCGTCCCGGCTGGTCCCGAGGACGGTCGGCTCGTCGGCGAAGAAGAGGGTGCTCGTGCTGCCGCCCGGGGGTGCGGTGGTCACCAGCAGCGTCTCGACCTGCGCCTTGCGCAGCGCCTGCACGACGTCATCGACGCCGTCGCAGGCGCGCTTGGCCTGGCCGCGCTCCTGGGCGAACTCGCGCAGCAGCTCCAGGCTCGCGTGCGCCGCGTGCAGGGCGACGGCGTCACGGACGCGCTGGTCGTTGAACTCGTCCCCGCCCTGGCCGCGACCGCCGGGCACGACGACATACCGGTCCTGCCACTGCGTCGGCAGCGCCTTGGCGACCAGCGAGACCTCGCGCTCGTCGCCGACGCCGACGACGAGCTCGGCGCCGATCTGCTCGGCGAGCTGCGCGGCGCTGTCGGCGATGTCCTCGCCGTTCTCCCTCCACTGGTTCTCGCTGCGGTGCTGGTACCGGTGGTGCGCCCAGCCGCCCACCTTCACCTTCTGCAGGTGCAGGGTCCGCCCCTTGACCGTCACCTCCCGTGCCACCTCGCCGGTGTCGAAGTACGCGGCGACGTCGGCACCGGTGCGGTCGGCGGTGACGACCACGTGCGGCACTCGCGCCGTGAGGTCGGCCAGCAGCGGCAGCACGTCGGGCAGTGCGGCCTGTGCCACGACGTCGGTCGGGGGCCGGGTGTCGACCGGCTCGGAGAGCAGCACGCGGCCGCTCGACAGGTCGGCGACGGCCAGCCGGGCCGCGCCGTCGGCGTGCTCTCCTCGCGCCGCCCACAGGGCGTCGCGCACCTCAGCCGGCACGCCGTCGTCCTCGAGCCGCCTGAGCACGTTCTTCCAGGCCAGGTCGTAGCGGTCGGCCGCCTGCTCGACGGCGCTCTCGGCGCCCACGTGCACCGTGAGGAAGGGTCCCTGGGCGGACAGGACAGGGGTCAGGTCGGACAGCTGCACGGTGCCTCCGGAGGTCTCGCGGTCTCCTCGGCCCAGCGGGGTGCCAGGGCCGTTCCAGCCCGGTCCTACCCCCGCTGCGGCCGCACCTACTCCCCGAGGTCCGGAGAGTCCTGCGTCACTCCCCGGGAGGTCCGGTGGCCGGCTCCACAGGGCCGGGCGCCCGGTGCTGGCAGTCGCACCAGCTGCCACCCGGGCAGCTCGAGTGCTCCTGCTCCCGGCAGGGCTCGCAGATCACTGGTGCAGTGTGCACCGCGCCGTCCTCATGGCCGAGGAGGGGTGAGGAGGAGTGGGCGATACAGGACTTGAACCTGTGACCTCTTCCGTGTCAAGGAAGCGCGCTACCAGACTGCGCCAATCGCCCGTGCATGCAGTTGTCAGAGGTGGGTCAGGGTGGAGGCGGAGCCGAGGCCGGGGCGGGAATCGAACCCGCGTACAGGGCTTTGCAGGCCCTTGCCTAAGCCACTCGGCCACCCGGCCACAACCGGGAGGCCCGGCTGCGTGGCGCCCGGGGGCGCCGTTCCGAGCGGACGACGGGATTCGAACCCGCGACCCTCACCTTGGCAAGGTGATGCTCTACCAACTGAGCCACGTCCGCGTGCGCGTCCGACCGCGTGGCCGGGGCGACGACAGAGGACCCTAGCAGAGGAGATCGGCCCGTTGCCGGGCAAAGCCGTGCGGCTGCTCAGGTCTCCGGCTCGGCCCACAGGAGCAGCGCCAGCTCGGCGTCGACGTCGACGTGCGCGCTCTACCCACCGGTCG
>DATMJH010000134.1:0-14482 GCA_035554015.1 Mycobacteriales bacterium | reverse complement strand
CCGCCCGTCGTCGTCGAAAGACAGCACCCACACACTGCCCTTCCCGGCCGGCACCTCGCCGTCCGGGGCGAGGTCGCCGGCCAGCCGCTGCACCAAGCCGGGGATCACCTCGCCCTGCGAGCACGCCACCGTGGACCGCCGCTCGGCGACGACCTGGCGGAGCCACGCGGTCACGTCGTCCGGGTCGTCGGTCCAGCGCTGCGCGGCCAGCCGGTCCGCGGGCTCGACCGTCAGCGCGCTGACCGCAGCGAGCGGCGTCAGCGTGTCGGTGCACCGCAGCAGTGGTGCGGAGAGCAGCCGCTCGGGGCGGTACAGACGCAGGACGTCGGCAGCGGCTCGCGCCTGGGCACGGCCGTGGTCGTCCAGCGGCCGCTGCGCGTCGTCCCCGCGCCACTGCGACTTGTCGCCCGCGGTGGCGTGCCGCACCAGCATCAGCGTGCGGGTCTCGACCGGTCCCGAGAGCAGGCGCTCCAGCGGCTCGCGCTCCTGCCGGCGGGTCAGCGCGGACGCGGCCTCGGCCGCAGGCAGCCAGCGGAGCTGGTCGACCTCGCGCGTCGGCGTGAACCGGCCGCCGGTGGCGCGCATCGCCCACCAACGCACGGTCTTCGGCCGCCGGACGCCGTGCTGGACCACGTCGTACCGCGTGGTTCCGAGCGACCGCCCGACGGCAGTCGAGCAGCCGGTCTCCTCCTGGACCTCGCGGACCGCCGCGACGACCTCGAGCTCGTCGCGCTCGAGCTTGCCCTTGGGCAGCGACCAGTCGTCGTACTTGGGCCGGTGGACGACGGCGACCTCGATGCCGTCCGGCCCGGGGCGCCAGAGCACCGCGCCGGCCGCGCGGATCGGGCCGTCAGCCACCGGCACCGCGCTCGGCCGTGCGCCGCAGCAGGTGGGTCTGCAGGTCGCGGCACTGCTCGCCCGGCCCCGGGACCTGCTCCCAGCAGCCGTCCGGCCCCAGCCGCCAGTGCCGGACGTCGGCGGCGAACGACGCCTCCAGCAGGGCGTCGAGCTCGGCCCGCGCTCCCGGGTCGAGCACACGCACCAGCGTCTCGACCCGCCGGTCGAGGTTGCGGTGCATGAGGTCGGCGCTGCCGAGCCAGTGCTCGCGGCGGGCGCCCTCGCCGAACACCATCACGCGCGAGTGCTCGAGGAAGCGCCCCACGACGCTGCGGACCTCGATCGTCTCCGACAGCCCCGGTACGCCCGGGCGCAGCGCGCAGATGCCGCGGACCAGCAGGTCGACCGGGACACCGGCCCGACTGGCCCGGTACAGCGCGTCGATGACCTGCTCGTCGACGATGCTGTTGGCCTTGATGCGCACGCGCGCCGGACGGCCGGCGCGGGCGTGCCCGGCCTCGGCCTCGATGCGCTCGACCAGCCCGGCCCGCAGGCCGTGGGGCGCGACGAGCAGCCGCCGGTACGAGGTCTGGCGGCTGTACCCGGTCAGCGTGTTGAACAGGTCGGTGAGATCCGCCCCGACGTCGGGATCGGCCGTCAGCAGTCCCAGGTCCTCGTACACGCGCGCGGTCTTCGGGTTGTAGTTGCCGGTGCCGATGTGCGCGTACCTGCGTAGCGAGCCCTTCTCCTGCCGCACCACCAGGCACGTCTTGCAGTGCGTCTTCAGCCCGACGATGCCGTAGACGACGTGGCAGCCGGCCCGCTCGAGCGCCCGCGCCCAGCTGATGTTGGCCTGCTCGTCGAACCGGGCGGTGATCTCGACCAGCACGACGACCTGCTTGCCGGCGCGCGCCGCCTCGATGAGCGCGTTGACGATCGGCGAGTCGCCCGAGGTGCGGTACAGCGTCTGCTTGATGGCGAGGACGTGCGGGTCGGCCGCTGCCTGCTCGACGAAGCGCTGCACGCTCGTCGCGAACGACTGGTACGGGTGGTGCACGAGCACGTCGCCGTCGCGCAGCGCGGCGAACACGTCCGCGGCCTTCTCGCCCTCGGCGAGCCGCGGGTGCGTCGCGGGCACGAACGGGTCGTCCTTGAGGTCGGGGCGGTCGGCGCCGTACACCTGCCACAGGGACGAGAGGTCGAGCAGCCCCGGCACGCGGACGACGTCGTCGGGCGAGATCTCGAGCTCGCGGACGAGCAGGTCGAGCACGTGCTCGGCGATGTCGGGCGCCACCTCCAGCCGCACGGCGGGGCCGAACCGGCGGCGGGCGAGCTCGCGCTCGAGCGCCTGCAGCAGGTCCTCGTCGCGGTCCTCCTCGACCTCGACGTCGGCGTTGCGCGTGACGCGGAAGGCGTGGTGCTCCTTGACCTCCAGCCCCGGGAACAGCTGCGGCAGGTGCGTGCCGATGAGCTCCTCGAGCGGGAGGTAGGCGGTGTGCTGCTCGAGCCGCACCGCCACGAACCGCGGGACGTTGTTCGGCACCTTGACCCGCGCGAAGTGCTCGCCGCCGGTGGAGGGGTCGCGCACGAGCACCGCGAGGTTGAGCGACAGCCCGCTGATGTAGGGGAAGGGGTGCGCCGGGTCGACGGCCAGCGGTGTGAGGACGGGGAACACCTGGTCGCGGAAGTACTGGTGCAGCCGCTCCTGGTCCTCGCCCGGCAGGTCGCGCCAGAGCACGATCCGCAGGCCCTCGTCCTCGAGCGCCGGCCGGACGTCGTCGGCGAACACCCGCGCGTGCTCCTGCGCGAGCTCACCGGCGCGGGAGGCGATGAGCTGCAGCTGCTCCCGTGCACCGAGCCCGTCGGCGCTGCGCACCGCCAGGCCCATGCTCTGCCGGCGCTTCAGCCCCGCCACGCGCACCATGTAGAACTCGTCGAGGTTGCTGGCGAAGATGGCCAGGAACTTGGCCCGCTCCAGCAGCGGGGACGTGCGGTCCTGCGCGAGCGCCAGGACGCGGGCGTTGAAGTCGAGCCATGACACCTCGCGGTTGAGGAACCGGCCCTCGCCCAGGTCCTCGTCGGTGCGCTCGGGCGGCGCGGTACCCGTGCCGCCCGGCTCGGTCAGCACGTCGTCGCGCGCAGCAGCCGTGCGCGCCGAGGTGGTCGTCACAGCGCCATGGTGCCCGAGCCGGGTGAACGGCACTCTCCGGCGTGCAGCCCGAGCGCCGCGGCCACCGCTGCCGTCCGTGGGCCGACGCCGAGCGCCAGGGCCGCGCGCAGATCGGCCAGCGTGTCGACGTCCCGGCGGATGCCGGCCGCGGCCGGGAGCACGTCGGCACCGTCTGCCACGTGCCGCTCGAGCGAGCCGTGCCCGTAGCGCGGCCGCAACGCCACACCGGGGGCCGCGGCCAGCACGGTGGTCCCTGTGCCTGCCGCGTCGGCGACCACCGCGGCGAACCGGGTGCGGCGCAGCACGGCAGCGAGGTCGTCCGGCCGCAGCGCCGGCAGGTCGGCCGACACGGCGGCCACCGCGGCGGCCGGGTCCCCGAGCAGCGTCGCGCCGTGCGAGAGAGCTGCGTCGATCCCGCGGCCGGGCTCGTCGGCGACGACGCCGGCGCCGAGCCGCCGCACGGCGATGGCGGCGTCCCCGTCGTCGGTGACGACCAGCACCCGGTCGACGACCCGGCACGCCGTCGCGGCGGCGACGACGTCCTCGGCGAAGGCGAGTGCGAGCGCGCGCCGGGCGGTGCCGTCGAGCGGCGCCAGCCGCGACTTCGCGGCGTCCAGGCGCTTGACCGGCACGACGACGCCCCACCTGGGCACCTCGGGGCCCGAGCCGGTGATCACGCATGCCATTCTCCCTGCTGGACCGCCGGCCCCGGACCTGGCCGCCGGGCCGGGCCGCCGCCCTCGACGCGGCGGCCGGCGCCGGGAGAGACTCGGCGAGCAGCGAACGGGAGGCGACGTGCGCACGGTCCGGATGGGGGCGTGGATGCGGTTCGCCGTGCTCGTCGTCAAGCCGGTGCTGCTGCTGCTCACCCGCCGCGACTGGCGCGGCCAGGAGCACGTGCCGGCCACCGGCGGCGTCATCATCGCCGCCAACCACATCTCGCACGCCGACCCGCTCACCCTGGCCGACTACCTGCTGTACGGGGTCCGCCGCGTGCCGCGGTTCATGGCGAAGGACACCCTGTTCAAGGGCAGGGGCATCGTCGGTCGCGTCATGCGGGGCGCCGGCCAGATCCCGGTCTACCGGCGTACCGCCGACGCGTCGCTGGCGCTGCGCGATGCCGTCGCGGCGCTCGAGCGCGGTGAGTGCGTCGTCATCTACCCGGAGGGCACCGTCAGCCGCGATCCGCAGAAGTGGCCGATGTCGGCGAAGACGGGCGTCGCGCGGCTGGCCCTGCTCTCCGGTGCACCCGTCGTGCCGGTGGCGCAGTGGGGGCCGGAGCGCATCCTCGACTCCTACCGGGACGGCGGGTTCCGGCCGCTGCCGCCCAAGCGCGTGCAGGTGGTCGCCGGGCCGCCGGTCGACCTGTCGGCGTTCCAGGGCCGGGAGCTGTCCGTCGACGTGCTGCGCGACGCGACCACCGAGGTGATGAGGGCGCTCCGCGCGCTGGTCGAGGAGCTGCGCGGGGAGCGCGCGCCGGACACCTTCTTCGTCCACGACCCGAAGGGCGTGCGCGCGACGCACGACAGGAGGTCGGCGTGACGCGCGCGGCGGTCATGGGCACCGGGTCGTGGGGCACCGCCTTCGCCAAGGTGCTCGCCGACGCCGGCACCGACGTGACGATGTGGGCCCGCCGCGACGACGTGGCCACGGCGGTGCGCGAGACGCACGAGAACCCGGAGTACCTGCCGGGCGTGGCGCTGCCGCCGAACCTCACCGCGTCGTCGGACCCGCGCGAGGCCCTCGACGCCGTCGACTTCGTCGTGCTGGCCGTGCCGTCCCAGACCCTGCGCGACAACCTCGCCGGCTGGGCGGACGACGTGCCTGCCGCCGCCGTGCTCGTCAGCCTCATGAAGGGCATCGAGCTCGGCACGACCAAGCGGATGAGCGAGGTCGTCGCGGAGGTCGCCGGCGTCCCCGGCGAGCGGGTGGCCGTGGTCTCCGGACCGAACCTGGCCAAGGAGATCGCCGCCGGGCAGCCCGCGGCCACCGTCGTCGCGTGCACGGACGGCGAGGCGGCCGAGCGGCTGCAGGCCGCGAGCACCACGCGGTACTTCCGGCCGTACACCGAGACCGACGTGGTCGGCTGCGAGCTCGGCGGTGCGGTGAAGAACGTCATCGCGCTCGCCGCCGGCATGGCCGAGGGCATGGGGCTCGGCGACAACACCAAGGCCTCTCTCATCACGCGCGGTCTCGCCGAGACCGCCCGGCTGGGCGCGGCGCTCGGCGCCGACCCCATGACGTTCAGCGGGCTGGCCGGGCTCGGTGACCTCGTCGCGACGTGCACGTCGCCGCTGTCGCGCAACCGCACGTTCGGCGAGAAGCTCGGCCGCGGCCAGACGGTGCCCGAGATCCTCGCGCAGAAGCAGCAGACCGCCGAGGGCGTGAAGAGCTGCGGGGCGATCCTCGAGCTCGCCCGCAAGCACGACGTCGACGTGCCGATCACCGAGGCCGTCGTCAAGGTCGTGCACGAGCAGATGACGCCGGTCGACATGCTGCGCAGCCTGATGAGCCGTGAGACCAAGGCGGAGAAGCAGTAGCCGCCTAACCTCTACCGGCATGCCCGACGACCGTGGCCCCTCGACCCGCGCCGTGCACACGCCCGGCCTGCGCCGGCTGGCGCAGACGCCGCTCGCCCTGCCGGTGCACCGTGCCACGACGTACGCCTTCGAGACGGCGCAGCAGTACGCCGACGTGCTCTCGGGCGACCTCGACGGCTACTGCTACTCACGCATCGACAACCCGACCGCTGACGCGTTCGCGGCGGCGGTCGCGGCGCTCGAGGGCGCCGGCCTGGACGACGACGTCGCCGCGCAGCCGTTCGCGTCCGGCATGGCCGCCATCTCGACGGTGCTGATGACGCTGACCGCCGCCGGGGCGCACGTCGTCGCGCCGCACCGGCTGTACGGCGGCACCTACGGGCTGCTCACCTCGCTCCTGCCGCGGTTCGGGGTCTCGACGACCTTCGTCGACACGACAGACGCCGAGCAGGTGCGCGCTGCGGTGCGGGCCGAGACGGCGCTCGTCTACGCGGAGACGCTCGCGAACCCGACGATGGCGGTGGCCGACCTGCCCGGCCTGGCGGCGGTCGCCCGGTCCGCCGGCGTCCCGCTCGTCGTCGACTCCACCTTCGCCTCGCCCGCGGTGTGCCGGCCGCTGGAGCACGGCGCGGACGTCGTCGTGCACTCCGCCACCAAGTACCTCGGCGGGCACAGCGACGCGACCGGGGGGGTCGCCGTCGGGCGGCCCGACGTCCTCGCGCCGGTGCGTCGGGCCCGCGTCGACCTGGGCGGCCAGCTCTCCCCGGACGAGGCGTTCCTGCTGCACCGCGGGCTCGCGACGCTGCCGGTGCGGGTGGAGCGGCAGTGCCGCACCGCGCTGGCGGTCGCCGCGGCGCTGGCCGAGCACCCCGCCGTCGTGCACGTGGACCACCCCGGTCTGCCCGACCACCCGAGCCACGCGCGCGCCCGCGCGCTGTTCGACGCCGGCCGTTACGGGGCCGTCGTCACCGTCGCGCCGCGAGGCGGTCGCGCCGCCGGCATGGCCCTGTGCGACGCGCTGCGCCTGGTGGCGGTGGCGACCTCGCTCGGCGGTACGCACAGCATGGTCAGCCACGTGGCGTCGACGACGCACCGCCAGCTCGACGACGACGCGCTCGGCGCCGCGGGCATCGACCCCGGTGCCGTGCGCATCAGCGTCGGGCTCGAGGACGCAGACGACCTGGTGGCCGACCTCGTGCAGGCGCTCGACCGGCTGTGACCGCTCCGGGAGTGACCGCTCAGCGCCCCAGCGCTCGCGCGGCGAGGTCGACGTCGTCGTCGTCGTTGTAGAGGTGGAACGACAGCCGGGCCCGGCCGGCCCGGCCGGAGCACCGCACGCCGGCGGTCCGCAGCGCGTCGACGTCGGCAGCCAGCGAGACGATCGCGCTGGGTGACGGCGGCAGGCCGAGCCGCTCGCGGAAGGCGTCCGCGAGCCGGAGGTCGTGCCGGTGCACCGCGTCGACGCCCACGGCGAGCAGGCCCTCGAGCGCCGGCTCGGTGCCCGCCCAGGAAGGCCACACCGGTGACACGTCCAGCCGCCGCACGTCGTCCGCCAGTCGCACCGGGGCGCCGTAGTACGACGTCGCCACGTCGGCACCGGCGTACCAGCCGGGGGCGACCGGCGCCAGGTCGGGCAGCACGTCGGGGCGCACGGTCGTGAAGCACGTGCCGCGCGGCGACAGCATCCACTTGTACGCGGCGGCGACGACCACCTCCCACCGCGCCGCGTCGAGCGGGAGCCAGCCCGCGGACTGCGTGGCGTCGAGCAGCACCCGGGCACCGGTCTCGTCGGCGGCTCGTCGCAGGGCCTCGAGGTCGGCCAGCTCCCCGTTGCTCGACTGGACGGTGGACACCGCCACCCAGTCGCAGCCCGCAGCGACGGCGCCGGGCACCTCGGCCAGCGGGACGCGGGTGCAGCGCAGGTCACTGCGCTGCAGGAAGGGCCACAGCAGGCTCGTGAAGTCGCCGTCGGCCAGCACCACCCGGGCTCCCGCCGGCAGCGACGCGGCCACGACGCCGACCGTCACCGAGACCTGGGAGCCGATCGCCACCTGTGTGTGCGGCACGCCGGCCAGCCGGGCGAACAGCGCGCGGGAGCGCTCGACCGGGGCGTGGAAGACCTCGAGCGAGCCGGAGCCGTCCTGCCACGCGCGGACGTGCTCGCCGACCGCGCGCAGCGTGGTGGGCAGTGGCAGGCCGCAGGTGGCGGTGTCGAGGTACCCGCGAGCACCGGGCAGGTCGCGGCGCAGGCCGGCGAGGACGGTCACCGCCCCACCCTCGCAGGTGTGATCAACGGCGGTCGGGGCGAGGGTGGGCGCATGGAGAGCTTCGACGTGGTGGTGCTGGGTGGCGGCTCGGCCGGCGAGGTCGTCGCGAGCACCGTGGCGCGGGCCGGGGGCCGGGTGGCGCTGGTGGAGCAGCTGCGGGTCGGCGGCGAGTGCCCGTACGTGGCGTGCATGCCGAGCAAGGCGCTGCTGCGCAGCGCGGCGGCTCGGCACCAGGCATCGCGGCTCGACCGGCTCGGCGGTGCCGCCGAGCCTCCGGCGCTCGGGCCGGCGGAGCGGGCGTTCGCTGCCGCCGTCCGGCGCCGGGACGAGGTGGTCGACCACCGCGACGACAGCGAGGCGGCCGACGGGCTGCGTGACGCGGGGGTCGTGCTCGTACGCGGCCGGGGCCGGGTGGTGCGTCCGCGGGTGGTGGCCGTGGACGCCACCGAGCTCGGCGTCGCCGACCTGGTCGTGGCCACCGGCTCGTCGCCCACGCCACCGCCGGTCGACGGGCTCGACGCCGTGCCCACCTGGACGAGCGACGAGGCGCTGTCGTCGCCCGACCGCCCCGGCTCGCTGCTCGTCATCGGCGGCGGTGCGGTCGGCTGCGAGCTGGCGCAGGTCTACGCGCGCTTCGGGGTGCGCGTGGTGCTCGTGCAGCGCGGTGACCAGCTGCTCGCCCGCGAGGAGACGGGCGTCGCGCGCGAGCTCGAGCGCGTGCTGCGCGACGACGGCGTCGACGTGCGGCTGCAGACCCAGGCCGATCGGGTCGAGCCGTGCGACGGCGGCGCGCGGGTGCACCTGTCGGACGGCTCCGTCGAGCAGGTGTCGCGGCTGCTGCTGGCGACCGGTCGCGCGCCGGTCACCGAGGGCCTCGGTCTCGACCTGCTCGGCATCGAGCCGGGGGAGCGGGGGGAGCTGCGCACGGACGAGCGGTGCCGCGTGCAGGGACAGCAGCACGTGTGGGCCGCGGGGGACGTCACCGGCGTCGCCCCGTACACGCACACGGCCACCTACCAGGCCCGCGTCGTCGCGGACAACCTGCTCGGCCACGACCACCGCGCCGACTACCGCGCCGTGCCGCGCGGCGTCTACACCGACCCTCCGGTGGCCTCCGTCGGTCGTGACGAGCGCACCGCGCGGGCCGACGGCGTCGACGTCGTCACCGCCGCGATGGACGTCGGGGAGACGGCGCGCGCGGCCGCGGACGCCGCCGGTGGCGGGCGGCTGGTGCTCACCGCCGACCGGCGCCGCGGCGTGCTCGTCGGCGCCGCGGCGATCGGGCCGCGGGCCGACGAGTGGCTGGCCGAGCTCGTGCTCGCGGTGCGTGCCGAGGTGCCCCTCGACGTGCTCGCCGACGTCGTGCACGCCTTCCCGACGTACTCCGAGGCGGTCGAGCCGCCGGTCCGCGAGCTCGCCCGCGCGTGCCGGCCCGGCGAGGCGGCCGCGCGGGGCTAGGGTCGGCGGGGTGGACCGCCCCGGCGCCGCACGGCGCACCCGCGTCGCCGTCGTCTTCGGCGGGCGCAGCACCGAGCACGCCATCTCCTGCGTGTCGGCCGGCAGCGTGCTCGGCGCGATCGACCGCGACCGCTACGACGTCGTCGCCGTCGGCATCACCCCGGAGGGCAGGTGGGTGCTGGCGCCCGACGACCCCGCTCGGCTGGCGATCAGCGGCCGTGAGCTGCCGTCGGTCAAGGACGGCCCGGCCGTCGCGCTGCCCGGCGACCCGACGGTGGGGATCGTGCCGCTCGACCCCTCGGACGACGCCGCTTCCGGGCGGCTCGAGCAGGTCGACGTCGTGTTCCCCGTGCTGCACGGCCCCTACGGCGAGGACGGCACGATCCAGGGTCTGCTCGAGCTCGCCGGCGTGCCGTACGTCGGCTCGGGCGTGCTGGCGAGCGCGGCAGCGATGGACAAGGCGGTCGCCAAGCCGCTGCTGCGCGCGGCCGGCCTCGCGGTGGCCGACGCCGTGGTCGTGCGGCAGCGCGACTGGTCCACCGACCCGGCGGCCTGCCGCGAGGCCGTGCGGGCGCTCGGCCTGCCGGTGTTCGTGAAGCCGGCGCGCGGCGGCTCGTCGATCGGCATCAGCAAGGTGACCGACGAGGCGGACCTCGACGTCGCGGTCGAGCTGGCCCTGCGCGCCGACCCGAAGGCGCTGGTGGAGCGCATGGTCGACGGCCGCGAGATCGAGTGCGGCGTGCTCGACGGGCCGGACGGCCCCGAGGCCAGCGCCCCGGCCGAGATCCGCGTCGTCGGCGACTACGAGTTCTACGACTTCGACGCCAAGTACCTCGACAGCGCCACCGAGCTCGACGTGCCGGCCGACCTGCCCGACGACGTCGCGGAACGGCTGCGGGAGCAGGCGCTGACCGCCTACGAGGCGCTCGGCTGCGAGGGCCTGGCCCGCGTCGACTTCTTCGTCGGCGCCGACGGGTCGCTGACCGTCAACGAGGTGAACACGATGCCCGGCTTCACGCCGTCGTCGATGTTCCCGCGGATGTGGGCGGCCAGCGGTGTCGACTACCCGGCGCTGGTCGACCGGCTGCTGCAGTCGGCGCTGCGCCGGGGCACCGGCCTGCGCTGAGGCAACCGGCCTACAGGCGGCCGAGCGTCCAGCCGGCGACGTCGACGAACCGGCCGCGCCAGAGCCCGTGGCGCAACGGCTCGCCGTCCGGCATCACCGTCACCGCGTCCTTCAGGTGCAGGAACGACAACGGCTCCGGTGAGTCCTGGGCGGCGGCGGTGCTCTGCACGATGTGCTGCTCGACGCTCTCCAGGTCGGCGGCGAAGCGCTGCGCCTGCTCGTCCCCGGTGGTGCGGATCTGCTCGCGCAGCAGCCCGATCCACTCCGGCGAGCCGATCAGCTCACCCGAGACGACGCCCGTCGGCGTCCAGAGCGTCACGGCGACGGAGAAGCCACCGGCGTTGGCCATGCTCGCCATCAGGTCGAGCAGCCAGTCGGTGTCGAGCGAGCGGACGGCGGTGACGGGGTCGGGTGCGGTCACGAGGGCTCCGGGGTCGGCGGCGGGTCGGCGAGCGGTTCGACGAGCGGCGGTGAGGTGGGGTCCACGGGCAGCGCCCGGCCGAGGGCCGCGGTGAGACCGACCATGACGTCGCCCCCGCTGTAGTCGTCGGGAACGGTGACGGCGGCGCGCACGGTGCGGCCGTAGGTCGTCCACCGGGTGGCCGAGCCGACGTCGCGGGTCGTGAAGCCGACGCCGTTGACGACGAACGGCGGCTCGTCCCGCTCGGGTGCCGGCACGCCGCACTCCAGCACCACCGGCGGGTCGCCCCACGCCGCCGTCCGGCCGGTGTCGGGCTGGACCTGGCGGCGCGCTGCGTCGCCGGCGACCTCGTCCGGCAGCTCCGCGAGCAACGCGCGGCACGCGCGGTCGACCGCCGCGCCGGCGAGCGACGGCGGGGGGACCTCGACCGGTCCGGCGGCGGGCCCGGAGCCGGTGCAGCCGGCGGTGCCGACGACGCCGGCGAGCAGCAGGACGGCGCGGAGCGCTCGGCTCAGAGGTGCACCACGGGGCACGTCAGCGTGCGGGTGATGCCGTCGACGCCCTGGATCCGCGCGACGACCAGGCGGCCGAGCTCGTCGACGTCGCTCGCCTCGGCGCGCACGATCACGTCGTACGGGCCGGTGACGTCCTCGGCCTGCGCGACGCCGTCGAGCTCGCTGATGGCGGCGGCCACGGCGGCGGCCTTGCCGACCTCGGTCTGGATGAGCACGTAGGCCTGCACGGGCACCGGGCGGTCCTCTCTGCGAGCGTCGCGAGCAGCGTCTGGAAGGCTGGACGGCGTGCCGGACGCTACCGCACGGGATCTCGGCGAGGTCGGGCTCGTCGCGCGGGTGACCGAGCGCCTCGGCACCGCTCCGGGCGTGCTGCTCGGCCCGGGCGACGACGCCGCCGTGGTCGCCGCCGCCGACGGCCGGGTGGTCGCGACCACCGACGTGCTCGTCGAGGACGTCCACTTCCGGCGGGCCTGGAGCAGCGGGTACGACGTCGGGCGCAAGGCCGCGGCGCAGAACCTGGCCGACGTCATGGCGATGGGCGGCACCGGCACGGCGCTGCTCGTGTCGCTCGTCGCACCGCCGGACCTGCCGGTCGACTGGGCGCTCTCGCTCGCCGACGGGCTGCGGGACGAGGCGGCCGTCGTCGGCGCCGCCGTCGTCGGCGGCGACATGGCGACCGGGGAGCGGGTGGTCGTGGCGGTGACCGCCCTCGGGAACCTGGCCGGCCGGGCACCGGTGCTGCGCTCGGGCGCCCGCCCGGGCGACGTCGTCGTGCTCGCCGGCGCGGTCGGCGCGTCCGCGGCCGGTCTCGCGCTGCTTCAGCAGGGCCGCCGCGACGGGCCGCTGGTCGCCGCGCACCTGCGGCCCTGCCCGCCCTACGCGCTGGGGCCGGTGCTGGCCGCGCTCGGCGCGACCGCGATGGTCGACGTCAGCGACGGGCTGGCCACCGACCTCGGTCACGTCGCCAGGGCCAGCGGCGCGAGCGTCGGGCTGCACGCCGGGCGGCTGGCCGCGGCGCTGCCCGAGGGCGTGACCGTCGAGCAGGCGCTCACCGGGGGTGAGGACCACGCCCTGGCGGCCACCGTGCCGCCGGGCACCACGCTGCCCGACGGCGTCGTGCCGGTGGGCAGGGTGGACGCCGGCCCGGCGCAGGTGCTGCTCGACGGTGAGCCCGTGCGGGGAGGGTGGGAGCACTTCCGGTGACAGCTCGGAGCAGGACGAAGGCGCCGCCGCGCGTGCTGACCGTCGCCGGGTCCGACTCCGGCGGCGGCGCGGGCATCCAGGCCGACCTCAAGACGATGCTCGCGATGGGCGTGCACGGCATGAGCGTGCTCACCGCCGTCACCGCGCAGAACTCGCTCGGCGTGCAGGGCGGCTGGGACCTGCCGGTCGACGCCGTCGAGGCCCAGCTCGACAGCGTGCTCGACGACATCGGCGTCGACGCCGTGAAGACCGGCATGCTGTCGAGCCCGGCGCTGGTGCGTGCCGTGGCCCGGCGGCTCGAGCCGGTCGTCGCGGCCGGGGTGCCGCTGGTCGTCGACCCCGTCGGCGTGAGCAAGCACGGCGACCCGCTGCTGCGCGACGACGCCGTCGACGTCCTGCGCACCGACCTGCTGCCGCTCGCGACGGTCGTCACGCCGAACCTGCCCGAGGTCGAGATGCTGGCCGGGGTGAAGGTCGAGGACGAGGACGGGCTGCGCGAGGGGGCGCTGGCGGTGCTCGAGCTGGGTCCGCGCTGGGTGCTCGTCAAGGGCGGCCACCTCACCGGCGACGCGATCGACCTGCTCACCGACGGCACCACCGACGTGCGCGTGCGGGCCCCGCGCCTGGACAACCGGCACACGCACGGCACCGGCTGCACGCTCGCGAGCGCGCTCGCCGCGCGGCTGGCGGTCGGCGACGACGTGCCGAAGGCGGTGCGTGCCGCGAAGCGGTACGTCACCGGCGCGCTGCGGGGCGGGTTCGCGCTCGGCGCCGGCATCGGTCCGGTCGACCACGGCTGGCAGCTGCGCGGGTGACCCCCGCCTCAGGCCGGGCCGCGGCCGAGCTCGAGCAGCGCCAGCGCGATCGCGGCGCCGGGGCGGCCCAGCGCGGTGCGCCAGCGCCCGACCACCTCGTTCTCACGGGCGTGCACGATGCGCGGGCCGCCGGCCGCGCGGCGGGCCCGGCCGATGCGGGCGCTCACCGCGCTGCGCTCGTGCACGAGGCGGAGCAGCTCGGCGTCGAGCACGTCGATCCGGGCGCGCAGCGCGGTGACGTCGGCAGCGTCGGGAGCGCCGACCGCAGCGTCGTCGACAGCGTCGTCGAGCCGGGGGGCCGGCGCCGGGGCGGTCAGGGCGGGAGTCATGCTGGTGTCCTTCCGGGGAGGAGCCCTCGACCCGGCGGCCTCGCGGGCCCCGGGTCCGAGACCCGGGGCGGTTCGGCGAGCTAGCGCTGCAGCCGTACGGCGACCGGAGTCCGGTTGCCGTAGAAGAAGCGCTGCGCGTGCATGCGCGAGACCGTAGCCGACCCGGCGGCCGGTGTCACCCGGCTGCCGGTGCGCTCGGTTGCCGGCGCCGGTCGGGTGCCGGTGTCACGGCTGCCGGTGCCGCCCGGGTGCCCAGCGGCCGGGCCGCCGTCAGCTCTCGCGGTCGTCCCAGCCGCTGCCCCAGTCGTCCTCGGCCCGGTCGCGGGCGTCCTCGGCTGCCGTGCGCTCGGCCGTGCGCTGCGGCGCCCCGGCCGCCCGCTGCTCGGTGTCGTACGGGCCGAGCCGCTCCTGGTTCGGGCAGCCGGGGCCGCGCTCGACCCGCCGGTGTCGCAGGCACCACCACCAGTCGCCGCTGCTCATGGCGCCAGTGTGCCCCCGTCTCGCCGGAGGAGCGGGCGGCGCCCCGGGAAGCGTCCGCGGGAACGCCGACGGCCCGGTCCCTCGCGAAGGGGCCGGGCCGTCGGTCAGGTCTGGGACAGGTCAGACGATGCGGACCTGGTCGGCCTGCGGGCCCTTCTGGCCCTGGGTGATCTCGAACTCGACGCGCTGACCCTCGTCGAGCGAGCGGTAGCCGTCGGCCTGGATGGCCGAGTAGTGGACGAAGACGTCAGCGCCGCCGCCGTCGACGGCGATGAAGCCGAAGCCCTTCTCGGCGTTGAACCACTTCACGGTGCCCTGTGC
>DATMJH010000133.1:0-7706 GCA_035554015.1 Mycobacteriales bacterium | reverse complement strand
CACCAGCGTCGTGCTCACCGTGTAGGCGCCCTCGGCCAGGCTCTGCGCCGGCGTGAAGGTCACCGTCCTGCGGTCCTCGCTGAACGAGGTCGTCCCGGCCACGGCCGAGCCGCCCGCGGGGGCGACCACGAGCGTGGAGGTGGCGTCGAGCGGCTCGGAGGCGACGACGGTGACCGCCGAGGGCGCTCCGGAGCTCGAGCCGTCGGCCGGCGACGTGCTCGTGCGCGTCGGCGCCGCGGTGTCCTTGACGGACTCCGCCTCACCGGCCGCGCTCTGGTTGCCCGCGGCGTCGGTCGCCGTCGCCGTGACGGTCAGCGGACCGTCCGGCAGGTCGCTCACGTCCAGCGTCGCGGTGTGGCTGCCGTCCGCCTGCTCCGTCGCCGTGCCGGTCACCGGCGCGCCGGAGGCGCCCGTCACGGTCACCGCCACGACGGCGCCGTCCTCGACGTCGGTGACGGTGACCTCGAAGGTCTCCGCACCCGCAGCGCCCACCAGGGCCGGCGCCGTCACGGTCGGCGCCGCCGGAGCGACGCTGTCGACCGTGAACGTGATGGACACGGACTTCGTCTCGCCGGCGAGGTCCTGCGCGTTCACCTCGACGGTGTACGGGCTGCCGGCGTCGGAGAGCGTGCCGGCCGGCGTGCACAGGATCGTGCGGCCGTCCGCGCTGAAGCTGCGGGCGCAGGACACCAGGTTCCCGGTCTTGTCCCGCAGCGTGATCGTGGACGCGCCCTCACCGCTCTGCTGCAGCGGCTCGTTGAAGCTGACCGAGACCGTCGCCGGCGGCTGGACGGACGCGCCGTCGGCCGGGCTGGACCCGGTCACCGTCAACACGGCCACGTTCTTGCGGATGGAGCCGGACGCGGCCGGGCCGGGGTTGCCCGCGGCGTCGGTCGCGGTCGCGGTCGCAGTGAGGACGCCGTCGGCGAGCGTGGCGACCTGCTCGGCGGTGAAGACCACGCTGTACTCGCCGGACCCGGTCGGCACGTCGAGGTCGGCGCCGGTCAGCGTGGTGACGCCGTCGGACAGCGTCACGTCCACCCGCTGCCCGGCCACGGACCGGTCCGCCGAGGCCAGCGCGCCGGAGACCGTGACGGTGGCACCGTCCCGGGCGACGTCACCGGTCGAGGACGTGACCGCGATCGAGGGCTCGCCGGGAGCGACGGTGTCCTTGGTGGCGGTGTCGGTGACCGGCGCGGCGGAGTTGCCCGCCGCGTCGGTGGCGACGGCGGTGGCGGTCAGCGTGCCCTCGGCGAGCGACGACAGGTCGAGCGTGGTCTCCCAGCTCCCCGTCTCGTCGGCGGTGGCGGTGCCGGTCACCGCCGCGGTGCCGGCGTCGGCGTCGTCGACGGAGACGGCGACGGAGGCGCCGGGCTCGGCTGCGCCGGAGACTCCGGCCGCCGCGGCCGAGGCGGCGTTGACCGGGTCGGCCAGCGTGACGGTGGTGCCGGCCGGGGCGACGGTGTCCTTGACGGCGGCGACCGACGCGGTGGGCGAGGTGTTGCCGAAGCCGTCCACGCTCTGCGCCCGGACCGAGAAGGAGCCGTCGGGCAGCCCGCTCACGTCCAGCTGCAGCGACCAGGCGCCCTCCTCGTCGGCGACGTCGCTCATCGACGCGGTCACGACGTCGCCGCTGATGGCGTCGGCGAACACGGTGCTGCCCGGCTCCGCCGTCCCGCTGACCGGGTAGGCGGCCGCGTTCGCGGCGTTGGCCGTACCGGTCTCGATCTGCGGCGCGAGCGGCGCGACGACGTCCTTGTCGACCGTGTCCGTGCCGGCGGGGCTGGCGTTGCCGGCGGCGTCGGTCGCGACCGCCGAGGCGGTCAGCGTCCCGTCGGACAGCGACGTCAGGTCCAGGGCGGCGGTCGTCCAGCTGCCCGCCTCGCTGACGGTGACGGCGGGCGCCACGACCGCGCTGGTGGCGGGGTCGGCGTCGTCGACCGAGACGACGACCGACGAGCCGCGCTCACCGGTCCCGCCGACGGTCACCGCGGCGACGTTGCCCGCGTTCACCCGGTCCACGGCGAAGCCGGCGACCGGTGCCGCGGGGGCCCGGGTGTCCTTGGTGGCCGAGTCGGTGCCGCTGCCGGCGCTCGTGTTCCCGGCGGCGTCCCTCGCGACCGCAACCACGTCGATGCGGCCGTCGTCCAGGCTCCGCAGGTCCATCGTCGTGGAGAAGGTCTTGTCGGGTGCGACGACCGCGGTCCTGGTGACCGCCGAGGTCGCGGGGTTCGCGTCGTCGGCGCTGAGCAGCACCGTCAGGCCGGGCTCGTCGGCGGTGCCGCTGACCGGCACTGCCGCGGCGTTGGCAGCGTTGACCGGGTCGGTGAGCACCACCGTCGGGTTGGCCGGCGCGACGCCGTCGATGGTGAAGGAGAACTGGCCGGTGCGGCTGTTGCCGACGCCGTCCGCCACCGACCAGCTCGCGGTGTAGGTGCCGTCGGTGAAGCGCACGGCCGGGGTGAACACGACCGTGCGGTTCTCGTCGGCGAAGGAGACGGCACCGCTGACGACGTTGCCGACCGAGTTGCGCACCGAGAGCACCGACGAGTCGGCCAGCGGCTCGTCGAACGTCGCCTTCGCCGTCGTCGGGTTCAGGGTGGTGCCCGGCCCGGCGGCGCCGTCGGGCGACACGCTGACCAGCACCGGCGCGGTGGTGTCCTTGACCGCCGTGCCCGTACCGGTACTCCGGTTGCCCGCCGCGTCGGTGGCGACGGCGGTCGCCGTCAGGACGCCGTCGGACAGGCTGCTGACGTTCAGGGTCACCGAGTAGGCGCCGGCCTCGTCGGCGGTCACGGGTGCGGCCGACACGGCCGCGGTCGCGGCGTTGCCGCTGTCGTCGATGCTCACCGCGACGTTGGCACCGGGCTCGGTCGCGCCGGCGACCCGCACGGCGGCCTGGTCGGCCGGTGCGATCGTCGACGGCGTGACGGTCACGGTCGGGGTGGCCGGCGGCGTGGTGTCGACCGTGAAGCGGAAGGTGTCGACCTTCGCGTTCTCGCCGAGCACCCGCGCCGTGGCGGTCGCCAGGTACACCCCCTCCGGCAGCGGCTCGGAGCTGGTGCACCTGACGGTGTTGCCGGAGACCGACGACAGGCAGGTGAGCACGGGCGACCCGTTGCGGGCCAGCTCCAGCATCGAGCCGACGCCCAGCGCGACGTCGTAGGTGGCCGAGACGACGGTCGGCCCCGGGGAGACCTGGGCCCCGTCAGCGGGAGAGGTGGACTGCAGCACCGGCTGGGCGGCCAGCGCGGTACCGGCCAGCGGCAGGCCGAGCAGCGCCAGCGACGCAGCGAGGGGGACCGCCAGACGGCGGAGGTGGAGCGAGGGCACCAGAGCACTCCTGGACAAGCGCCACGGGGTCAGTCCCGTGGCGACGGCATGCGGAGCGCCGAGTGGCGTCCGTGGTGTGGACGGTAGGTGGACAGTGGCGCCGTTGTCCGCCGTTTCCGACACTGGCACCGAAGTCGGTCCAGATTTGGTCCTTTCGGACCAGGCCGAGCCCTCTACCGCAATGGCCGTTGCTGGTCCTCAGCGCAGCTCGTCGACCACGGACCGGATCGCGTCGTCGAAGCGGCGGCGGGCGAACCGGTCCGCGTGGGCCACGAGTGCCGGCTCGTCCCACGACATACTCGTGACGCGGCGCAGCGCCGCGGTGAAGGCCCGCGGGTCGAGCTCCTCGACGAACAGCCCGGTCCGCTCGGGCGCCACCGTGTCGAGGTGACCGCCGGCCCGCAGCGCCACGACCGGCCGGCCGAACGCGTTGGCCTCCAGCGGCGTGAGGCCGAAGTCCTCCTGCGAGGCGGTGACCAGCGCCGCGCAGGAGCGGTACAGCCAGCGCAGCTCGTCGTCCGCGACGGCGGGGCGGAAGACCACCCGATCGGGCGCGGCCGACTGCAGCCGGTGCCGCTGCGGCCCGTCGCCGACCACCACGAGCCGCGCGCCGGGCAGGGCGCGCACCGCCTCGACGACGACGTCGACGTGCTTGTACGGCAGCAGCCGGGCGACGGTGAGGAAGAACCCGGGGTGCAGGTCGCCCGGGTCTCGCTCCGGCCCGTCGGGGAGCAGCCCCGGCGGCGGGGCGACGACGTCGGCCTCGATGTCGTAGGCGGAGCCGATGCGCTCGCGCACCACGCTGGAGTTCGCGAGGTACCGGGCGGCGTCGGCGGCGGCCCGGCGGTCCCAGGACAGCAGCGGACGCCGCAGCGCGGCGGCGGCGACCGCCGCCGGGCCGCCGTAGGGCTGGCTGCCGGGCGGCGCGTGCAGCCACCGCGCCGGGGTGTGGCAGTAGACGACCTTCGGCACGCCGCCGGTGCGCACGCCGTGCGACCAGCCGCTGCTGCTGCACACGACGACGTCGGCCGGCGTCAGCGCCATCCGCGAGAACGTCGACGGCAGCAGCGGGAACGCCCGCCGGTGGTCGTGGCGGAGCGCGGCGACGCGGTCGAGCGGCGACACCCGCACGTCGTGGTCGCCGAACTCGGGGAACGTGCTGTCCGGGTCCCACAGCGCGGTGTGCAGCACCGCACCGGGGAACGCGCGCAGCAGCTCGAGCGCGACCCGCTCCGCGCCCCCGCGCTGGGTCAGGTAGTCGTGGACGAGCGTGACGCGGGTCAGGGCGGGGCCTCTCGGGTGACGGCGCGGTAGACGTCGAGCAGCGCTGCGGCGAGCGCCTCGGGACGGTACCCAGCCGCCGACGCGCGACCCTGCTCGGCGAGCCGCGAGCGCAGCGCCGGGTCGTCGTGCAGCCGGCGCAGCGCGGCCGCGAGCGCCTGGGCGTCGCGCGGCGGCACGAGCAGCCCGTCGACGCCGTCGGTGACGGTCTCGGCGGGGCCGCCCTCGGCGGCGGCGACGACGGCACGGCCCGCCGTCATCGCGTCGACGACGACCTGCCCGAACGGCTCGGGCACCGTCGAGCACGCGACGACGACGTCGACGTCGGCCAGCTGCTCGGCGACGTCGTCGCGGTGCCCGACCAGGTCCACCCGGTCGTGCACGCCGAGCGAGGCGGCGAGCGCCACGACCTCCTCCCGCCAGGCGTCCTCGCCGAACCACGCGTCGCCCAGCAGCCGCAGTCGCGCGGTGCCGGCGGGGAACGCCTCGGCGAAGGCGCGCACCGCGAGGTCCTGCCCCTTCCACGGGGACAGTCGGGACAGGCACGCCACCGTGAACGGCCCGCCCCGCCGACGGTCGACCTCCTCGCGGACGACGCCGGGGCTGGCCACCACCCACCCCCGCGCGCGCACCGGCCGCCAGGTCGCGAGCGTCGTGGCGGAGTTGGCGACGACGGCGGCGGCGAGCCGGTCGGTCGCGCGGCGCACCACGGCGGCGCGTCGGCCGGGCAGGTAGTCCGGCGCGAGCCGGTCGCGCGCCGACTGCACGAGCGGCACACCGGCCAGCCGGGCCGCGGGACCGGCAGCCAGGCCCGCCTTGAGCGTCCAGGCGTGCACGACCGTGGCCCGTCGCCGGCGCAGCAGGGCGGCGAGCCGCAGCGCGTAGCCGGGCAGCCCGACGAGCCCGCCGGCCGCCGCGCCGTGCCGCCCGCCGGCCGCCAGGCCGGGCGGCAGGGCGAGCACGTCGACGGCCACACCGGCCGCCCGCAGCCGCTCGGCGACCGGCCCGTCCTCGCCCAGCACCACGGTGAGCTCGACGGCCCCGGCGAGGTGCGGTGCGAGGGCCAGCAGCGCCAGCTCCGCGCCCGAGGGCCGGGCGCAGTGGCCGACGACGACGACGCGCGGGCGTGCCACGGCGCGGTACACCCGCTCGAGCCGGGCGGCGACGGCGGCCCAGTCGCGACCCGCGGTGCTGTCTCGGCACGCCTCGGTGGCCGGCAGCGGGCGCGTGCCGTCGAGGGCCTCGCGCAGCCGGGCCGCGAGTGCGGCGGGGTCGCCGGGCGGCACCAGGCCGGCGCCGCCGAGGCCGGCCAGCGCGGCCGGCAGGCCCCCGTGGCGGCTCGCGACCACCGGGGTGCCCGTGGCGAGCGACTCGTCGACCACCAGCCCCCAGCCCTCGTGCGCCACCGACGGCACGACGGTCACGTCGGCGGCCCGGTACCAGCGCACGAGGTCGTCGTCGGCGACCCGGCCGGCGAAGGTCGTGCGGGCAGCGACGCCGCGCCGGGCCGCGCGCTGCTCGAGCGCAGCGCGCTCGGGCCCGTCACCGACCACCGCGAGGTGCGCGCCGGGCACGTCGGCGAGGGCGTCGACCAGCACCGGCAGCCCCATCCGCGGCACCAGCCGCCGGACGGCGAGCACCACGGGCACGTCGCCGGGCAGCCCGAGCGCCGCCCGGTCGACCGGGCCGGGCGCGAACCGGTCGCGGTCGACCCCCGGCGGCAGCACCAGCACCCTCGCCGGGTCGACGCCGTAGCCCGCGACGACGACGTCGCGCACCGCGTCCGACAGCACGACGACGCGCAGCGCCCGCCGGTACACCGCCCGCTCCACGGCGCGCTTGAGCCGGCGGGCCGACGCGCGGTCGTCGCCCTCGTCGGCCCACGGGCCGTGCACGTGCGCGACGAGCGGGTGCCGCCGGAGCGCACCGGCGACCACCGGCCACCACGCGTAGAGCGCGAAGTGCACGGCGACCACGTCCGTCGCCGCGGCGGACCGCGCGGCAACCCGGGCAGCGCTCACCAGCCTGGCGGCGAGCGGCGCCGACGGCGGCACGGTGACCGTGCGCACGGCCCACCCCTGCCGACGCAGGGCCCGCCCGGTCTCCGCGACATAGCGGTTGAGACCGCCCGGCTGGTCGGCGAGCTCCCCCATCCCGATCGCGAGCACCGCCGGCCGCGATGCCGTCACCGGCGGCGCACCAGGTCGGCCAGCTCGCGCAGCCGCAGGTCGCCGGACGCGTGCAGCACCAGCAGCACGACGCCGAGGAACGACGCCGTCGCGGCGACGAAGCCGGGGCGGGACGCGACGTCAGCCGACCCGAGCGCGAGCCCGCCCGCGCAGACTGATGCCGTCAGCGCCACCGGGCGCAGTGCCGGCCGCAGCCACGCTCGCCGCGCGCGGCGGCGCACGACGAGCAGCAGCAGCGTCACCGCGACGACGTTGCCGGCCACGGACCCGGTCGCCGCGCCGAGCAGGCCGACCCGCGGGACCAGCACCACCGTCACCACGGCGTTGACGGCCATGAGCACGACGGCGGAGGCGGCCGGTGCGTCGTGCCAGCGCTCGGCGAGCGCGTAGGCCACCCACGGCGCGCCGACCAGCCCGACGAGCATGCCGGCGGCGACGACGCGCGAGACGGCCGCGGCGTCCTCGTAGCCGGGGCCGAGCCAGACGCGGAAGAACGCCGGCGCCAGCGCGACGACGCCGAGCAGCACCACCGCGCCGATCGAGGCGCTGATGCGGCTGAGCCGCTCGAACAGCTCGTCCCGTCCGACGACGTCGCGCACCCGCAGCTCCGACATCGCGGCGAGCAGGGGCAGCAGCGGCAGCAGCGCGAGGGTGCGTGACTGCAGCCCGAGCGACGAGCCGAGCTCGTACTGCGCGACGCTGCCGGAGCCGGTGTAGCGGCTCAGCACGAGCTTGTCCCACTGCGCGTTGACGACCTCGGGCACCTGCGTGAGCAGCGCCAGCCCGGTGAGCGACGCCGTCGCGCGCCGCCGCCCGCGCCGCAGCGCGGCCGGCCGCAGCCGCACCTGCGGCGCCAGCCGCCGCACGCCGGCGTACTGCACCGCCACTCGCACGGAGTACGCC
>DATMJH010000132.1:0-2459 GCA_035554015.1 Mycobacteriales bacterium | reverse complement strand
TCGTCACCCTGCTCGTACCGCTGCTTGTAGGTGGCGCGCTTGCCCTCGGTCGTCGTCACGTCTGCTCCTTGTCCGTGCCTCGTGGGATGGGTGTCAGTCGTCGGCGACGACGCGCCCGACCTCGTGGTCGGTGCAGTCGAGCCGGACCCGGCGGCCGTCGAGGGCCTTCGCGATCTCTTCGAAGTGGCTGTCGCCGGTCTTGCCGACCTCGTAGCGGGAGTCGCTGCTCGTCAGGTAGGCCGTCATCACGCACGGGGTCTGGAACTCCCGCGACAGGATCCCGAGGTGCGACTCGGGCGCGCCCGACATCGTGATCACCCCGATCGCACCCATCGACAGTGCCGGGGCGAGGAACGTCGTCGTCCCCCCGCGGACGAGCAGGATGTGGTCCTTCAGCTTGCCGGACTTGATCAGCCCGATCACGTCCGCGGGCGAGGACAGGTACTTGATCGTGCCGCTGGGGGACTTGGCGGTGTCGAAGACGTTGTAGCCCTCGGCCAGCACTTCGGCCATCAGGTTCCTCCTTGAACTGGGGTCGTGGCTCCTACCGGCGTGATCACCAGGGAGTGCGGTGGACGGCCCCGGCGCACGGCGTTGCGGACGTCACAGTGCCGTGGCTTTCCACTCTCGCCGATGGACGGTGCGGACAAAACTGCCCGACCGCCTTGTCCGTGCTGGATAGCGGCGTCGCGTCGTGGGGACCGGACACTGCGGAGGCGTCGAGGAGGTGCACATGGACGACGTCGTCTCGCCTGCCGGGATCCTGCCGGCGGCCGCACGGCGGTTCGGGGACAAGCCCGCGCTGGTCACCGCCGCCCGTACCCTGACCTTCCGCGAGCTGGACGTGGAGAGCGACCGCGTCGCCGCCGGGCTGGCGGCCCGCGGGATTCGGCCGGGACAGCCGGTGTCGCTGTACACGCAGAACCGCTGGGAATGGGTCATCGCCTACCACGGCGCGCTCAAAGCCGGGGCGGTCGTCAACCCGGTCAACGTCATGCTCACCCCCGAGGAACTGGCGTACGTGCTGCGCGACTGCAGGTCGGCCGCGGTGTTCACCAGCGCCCAGCAGGCCGCGGGCGTGGTCGAGTTGGCCCGCGACCTGCCCGGGCCGTGCGCGGTCGTCGCCTTCGGTGACGCGCCGAAGGGAGCGGTCGGGTTCACCGAGCTGCTGGGCTCGGACGGCTCCGTGCCCGAGGTGCAGATCGACCCGGCGGGGCCGTCGACGATCGGCTACACGTCCGGGACCACCGGCCACCCGAAGGGCGCCGTGCAGTCGCACCGCGCGGTGCTGCTCAACTGTGCCCACACCGCGACGATGCACGGCCGCACCGCCGCCGACGTCGTCGTCACCGCGCTGCCGGCGCCACATGTCTACGGCAACGTCGTCATCAACTCGATCTTCATGGTCGGTGGCACCGTGGTGCTGATGGAGCGCTTCGCCCCGGCCGAGGCGCTCACGCTGATCGCGGAGCACCGGGCGACGATGTTCGAGGGCGTCCCGGCGATGTACGCGACAATGCTGGCCGACCCGTCGCTGCCCGGGACCGACCTGTCGAGCCTCACCCGGTGCACCGTCGGCGGGCAGACGATGCCGGTCTCGACCATGCAGCGCTGGCAGGAGCGCTCCGGAGCCCCGCTGATCGAGCTGTGGGGGATGACCGAGATCGCCGGCCTGGGCACCACGCACGCGCTGCACGCCCCGCCCGTGCTCGGGTCGATCGGAGTGTCGCTGCCGGGGCTGCAGGTGCGCATCGCCGATCTCGCCGACGTCACCCGCGACGCCCCGTACGGCGAGCCCGGCGAGCTGATGGTGCGCGGCCCGCTGGTGATGCTCGGCTACCACAATCGGCCCGAGGCCACCGCGGAGACGATCGAGCCGGACGGCTGGCTGCACACCGGCGACATCGCGACGATGTCCGACACCGGGCACGTCTTCGTAGTCGACCGGCGCAAGGACATGATCAACAGTGCCGGCTACAACGTCTACCCCGCCGAGATCGAGCGCGTGCTGGCCGCGCACCCGGCGGTGGCGATGGTCGCGGCCGGGCCGGTGCCGGACCCGGTGAAGGGCGAGCTGGCCTGCGCCTACGTCGTCCTCGCACCAGGGGCGACCGCCACCGACGAGGAGCTCATCGAGTTCGCCGGCCGATCGCTGGCCGCTTACAAGCGGCCCCGACTCGTTCGCTTCGTCGACGATCTGCCCAAGACGTCCACCGGCAAGATCATGCGCAGGGAGCTGCTCAAACAGTTCTCGGCATGACGTTCCGCGGGCGGCTGCGCGTACTGGGCCTGCGCTGCTTCGGGCCGGGGCGGGGACGGCGTCACCACAGCTCACGGAAGAACTCGCGGAGGTCCTCGACCGACAGGTCGGGTTGCTCGAGCGCGGCGAAGTGCCCGCCACGGCTCCAGAATCCTAGACCTGGCGATCCTTGGTGGGAGGTTGCCGAGAGCAACTCCGA
>DATMJH010000131.1:0-3685 GCA_035554015.1 Mycobacteriales bacterium | reverse complement strand
TCCCGGCCGAGGCAGTCATCGTCTGGACCGCCCACGTCTAGCACCCAGTCAGAGCTCTCGAACTCGAGCGCCTCGAGGCATTCACCGTTGTTGGGACTGCCGTGACCGGGCATGGTTGCCTCGATAGTGACGTACTCGGTGTCCCTCAAGGCCGTCCATCGCCAGACAGCTCCGACCGAGCCCGAGAGGCGTCCCGTAGCTCCGTCAGCCGGCCATGGAAAGGGCGTCACAAGCAGCTCGACACGCACGCCGCCGACGTCGGACCAAATCCAGCGCCTGCGTCCGTCGTCCGTGTCACGCGACGCTTCATCCGTGGAGATGTCGCCGCAGCGGAGGCGCAGGAGGAGCTGCCCTAGGGGGGTCTCGATGCTTGGGGCTTCGGCGACCACCGTCTGACGGTAACGCCGGCGGACTGCTCGTCCGCCGGTAACGGCCCTTACTGTCTTCGACAGGGCCGCGGGCAAGTGACGGCCCTTACCTTCTTCGACGGCGGAGCCAACGGCGCGCGGACGCCTTGTTGGATCGCGCCACGGACACGTCGCCTGCGAGGGCTTGGAGTGCAGCCGGTACGGCGAGCACCAGGAACCAAGCGGAGCCTGTCAGCGCAGCGAGGCCGAAGCCGACCAGGAGCAGGAGCACCGACCCGGCGAAGACCACCAGAGAGGTGTCGTCCAGCAGCGACCACAGGTCGCGGGAGCGCCGAGCTCATCACCGCTCTGACCCCTGCCCATGGCGGGAGGCTACGCGTCGGCAGCGCAGCGGCCCTACTCGTCGTCGTCTGGCTCGATGAGCCAGTGTTCGCTTGGGCTCTCTCGGACCGCCAGGTAGCCGCGCGGCAACTCGGACAGGTCCTGGAGGTCCAGAGCGAACCGCTCGAACACGTGGTCGGCGTGCATGGTCAAGATGAACTGCGGGTCCGCCGTGGTGTTGCAGAGGAACTGCCAACTGTCGTCGGTCCCGTGGACCACTAGGCGCAGAGGCTCCATCCCGGACCACACGAACGTGGAGACGAAGGACAGCGGCTCGTGAACCGGCTCGGACACGCCGTCGACGCTAGCGGCCCTACCCCTCATTCTCGCGGAGCGGCGGCTCCGGGCGACCGGCAGCCTCCTCCGTGCTGTACCGGACTGACCGGTCCGCATCTGCCAGGGCGGCGACACCGGCCCAGAGGTGCGCGGGCAGCAGGCAGTCGATGCCGTCGCCGTAGTCCGAGAACGAGGCGTACCAGCCGCCAGGCCCGGCTAGCTCCAAGAGCTCCAGTTGGCTGAGGCGCGCCAGCGCGGAGTTGCCGCCAGCGAGGTCGTCCACTGTGCCGCGCTCGCCAACCGAGGTCGCGTAATGCGTGGCGCCGGCGGTGCTGGCCGCCTCAACTACCGCAGCAGCCAGTTGCGTCAGCGCAGTCGGCCCCAAGCGCCTGACCTCCAACGCAGCGAGGACAAGCATCGCCTCGTCACCGGGCACGGCAGTGACGCTAGCGGCCCCTACCCTCTTCGCCCGCCGTCGCTGGAGTCCCCTCAGAAGTCGGCTGGGATAGTGATCAATGCCAGCAACGCGACGGAGAGCAGGCCCGTGGCGACGCCGGTCACGCCCACCACGACGGCAAGCCGACGGCTGCGAGGAGCGAGCAGTCCGGCGGCAATGACGGCCGCGCCCGCGGCGACGAGGCCCGCGGCAAGGAGACCAAACCCGCCGGGCATCGCGTACACGGCTCCGACGAAGACGGCATACGTGGTGACGAGCGTCAGCACGGCCACGGCTACGGACTCGGCGGCGCGTCGCAGTCGGGGCTTCTGCTCGGCTGGTGTGCTCGTCATGTGACGGACTGTAACGCCTTGTCAGAGCGGAAACGGCCCTTACTCGCTGCCGAGGAGATGCTCCAGGTACTCCACCTGGGAGCCCACGACCGTGGCCGGGTCGAGAGCACGGAGCCGATCGACCGCCTCGGCTGGCAGGTCGTGCCACTCCGCGAGCGTGGACAAGCAGTAGAGCTGCTGCTCGCGGCAACCGGGGTCTGCCTCAACCAGCCGGGCGGCGACCAGAACGTGCGTGAGCATCGCCGCTTCGTGGGTCCCGAGGTCCCGGACCACGTCAGTCACACGTGCGGCCGCGTCCGCGCGCTCGTCGCGCGCCGGGCTCGTAACGCCATGCGCCAGGCGTACTGCGACAACGTCCGACACGGGCGAAGGCTAGCGGCCCCTTACCCACCGTGCTGCTGCTACGTCGGTCGCGGCTTGTCGGGGAGTTCCCCACGACGCCACAAGTCGACGTAGTGGTCGACGTCGAAGGCCGAGCCGCACATGGCCACGCGTCCGGTCTGCTGGTCGACGAGGTACGGCCCGCCACCGGCGTACAGGTCGTTCGGGTCACGGCTGCCTTCGGCGGCACGCTTGTTGGTCCAAGACACGACCCAGCCCCAGTCGCGTTCGTCAACGTCGAGGACGACCCACTCGTCGTCCTTCGGAGGATGCGCAGCGGCGAGGTACTCCTGAACCAACTCGACTGCTTCAGCCCTGTCCAAGTCCCACGACACCAGCAGACGGTAACGCCGGCTACTGCTGTCCTGTCGTTCCCGCGGGACCACGGCCGCCGGCTGGTCCGGCGGTAGCTCGACTGCCCCGTCGTGCGGGGCTCAGGCATTCGGCGGGTCGTGGCCGCTGCTGTCGGGGTGCCAGGGGACGTGCATGTCGATCAGTGTGATCTTGCCGAGGTGCCACAGGACGTGGTGGCGTCGGCACAGCAGCACCAGGTTGCCCATGGTGGTCGGTCCGCCGGCGGCGCGGCTGATGAGGTGGTGGGCGTCGCAGCTGGCGGGGGGTCGGGTGCAGCCGCGGACCACGCAGCCGCCGTCGCGGGCGGCCAGTGCCCGGCGCTGGGCGGGGGTGACGGTGTCGCGCAGGGTCTCGAGCCCGCGGACCTGACCGACGTCGTCGAGCAGCACCCGGCTGATCCGGGCGTCGCACAGCATCGCCTCGATCCGGGCCCGGGTGGCCGGGCCGGTCCAGGCCGCGACCGCGCAGCCGTGCTCGGCCGGCACCCCCGGCATGCCCGGCAGCGACGCGGCGACGGTGTCGGCGAACGACGCGGGCCGGTGGGTCGGGCAGGAGGTGCAGGTCGGGCAGCTCATCCGGTCGGCCTGCCGGGCGGCCCAGTCGGCCGGCAGCACGTAGCTGATGGTCGGGCGCTGGCCGCCGTGGTCGGGCAGCTGCCCGTGCCGCAGCACCTGCTCGGCCAGCTCGACGAGGGCGTCGGCGCGGCGCTGCCCGGCCGAGCGGGTGTCGGCCTCGCCCTGCTTGCGGGCCAGCGCCTCGATCGCGGTCAGCAGCGCCTCGCCGTCACCACCGGCCAGCCGGAACCGGCCCTTGACCGACCCGTCGCTGCCACGACTGGTCTGCAGGTAGCGGGCGTCGTAGGCGGCGGCCTCGTCGGCGTCCAGGGCCGGTTCGCAGTGGGTGGCGATCAGGTGCGCGACGTACCGGCCCAGCTGCATCGGGTCACGACCGGCCGCGACTTCGATCAGCTGTGACTGAACCTCCTGCAGGTGCGCCAGGTCGATCTTGCCGACCAGCCGGGCCAGCACCGCCGCCTGCTCCTGGGTCAGCACCCCGTCCAGCACCGCGTCGACGACCAGCGGCAGGTCCCGCAGCGCCGCCGCCGTCCGCAACCGGGACCCCGCCGTGCCGGACGA
>DATMJH010000130.1:0-9632 GCA_035554015.1 Mycobacteriales bacterium | reverse complement strand
AGGGCAGCACCCAGGTCAGCGGCGAGCCGAGGGGCGAGTCGCCCACCCGCGAGGGGGAGCGCAGCACCGGGTCGGGGCTCGACGCGGCGGTGGCCGGAGCCACGCTGCTGTCGGGGACGAGCTCGGCGTGGAAGAACAGGTCGAGCAGGATGGCGAGCAGCCCGTAGAGGGTCAGCAGCACCGTGGCTCCGGCCACCGCCGCGTCGAGCCCCGACCCGGTGCTGCGCTCCCCCTCGCGGGTGGGCGACTCGCCCCTCGGCTCGCCGCTGACCTGGGTGCTGCCCTGTGCCACGCCTGCTCCTCGGTCCGGAATCTGCTCACGAGCCGCCGGACGCGGCCGTCGCCGGCCCGACGGGGTGATCCTAGGGCCCGGGCCGAGATCGTGTAGCGTGGTGCTCGGTTGCTGTTGCACCTCTGCTCGTATCTTGTGCTCGATCTTGACGCTCGCAGACGTTGTCGCGGGCGTCGTCCTCTCCGGATCTCGCCCCCGGCGCCAGCCGCAGCGACCGGGAGCCCGCGACCGCGGGTCCGGACACAGGACAGAGAAGAGATCAAGCATGACGCAGGGCACCGTGAAGTGGTTCAACGCCGAGAAGGGCTTCGGATTCATCGCCCAGGACGGCGGCGGACCGGACGTCTTCTGCCACTTCAGCGCCATCAGCGGCTCGGGCTACCGGTCGCTGGAGGAGAACCAGCGCGTGGAGTTCGACGTGACGCAGGGCCAGAAGGGCCCGCAGGCCGAGAACGTCCGCGCCCTCTGACGAGCGCGACCTGACGCCAGAGGGCCCCGGCGCACGCCGGGGCCCTCTGCGCGTCCAGCCGCTGACCCGACCACCCGGGGGCGGCCCCTACACCGACGGAGCACCCCAACCCGCATGACAGCACCCCGCACGACCTCCCGCACGACCGCCCGCACGACCGCCCGCACGACCTCCCGCACGACCTCCTCTCCGACGGGCGCAGCGCCCGGCCGGCGCTCCCGCCGCGGCAGCGCCGGGCGCCCCGCGACGAGCGCCGTCGCCGCGCCGCGCACCTCCGACCTGGGGCAGGCCCTCGACGCCGCTGCCGCCCGCGCGCTGCACGAGCCGGCCGCCGCCACCACCTTCGCCGAGCTCGGGCTGCCCGACCGGCTCGTCACCGCCCTGGCCCGCCGCGGCATGCCGGCGCCGTTCGCCATCCAGGTCCGCGCCGTCCCCGACGCCCTGGCCGGTCGCGACGTCCTCGCCCGTGGCCAGACCGGCTCCGGCAAGACGCTCGCGTTCGGCCTGCCGCTGCTGGCGCGCCTCGCCGACCGCCGGGCCGCCGCGGGCCGCCCGCGCGGTCTCGTCCTCGTACCGACCCGTGAGCTGGCCCAGCAGGTGCACGACGCGCTGCAGCCGCTCGGCCAGCCACTGGGCGTCCGGCTCGCGGCCGTCTACGGCGGCGCCTCGATGAGCCGCCAGATCACCGCGCTGCGCCGCGGCGTCGACCTCGTCGTGGCCACGCCCGGCCGGCTCGAGGACCTCATCGCCCAGGGCGAGTGCCGGCTCGACGGCGTCGACGTCGTCGCGCTCGACGAGGCCGACCACATGGCCGACCTCGGCTTCCTGCCCGTGGTGCGCCGGCTGCTCGGCCAGACGCCGCGAGGCGGCCAGCGGCTGCTGTTCTCCGCCACCCTCGACGGCGGGGTCGAGACGCTGGTACGCGAGCACCTGACGGACCCGGCCGTCCACGCCGTCGCGCCCGACACCTCGCCGGTGGAGGACATGGACCACCGGGTTTTCGCCGTGCAGGCGGACGCCAAGGTGGCGCTGTCCGCGGAGATCGCGGCCCGCCCTGGCCGCACGCTGTTCTTCGTGCGCACCAAGCACGGCGCCGACCGGCTCGCCAAGCAGCTGGGCCGCGCCGGTGCGTCGGCCGTCGCGCTGCACGGCAACCTCAACCAGAACCAGCGTCGTCGCGCGCTCGACGCCTTCACGGCGGGCAGCACCCGCGTGCTCGTGGCGACCGACGTCGCCGCCCGCGGCATCCACGTCGACGACGTCGACCTGGTCGTGCACTTCGACCCGCCGGCCGACGCGAAGGACTACCTGCACCGCTCGGGACGCACCGCGCGAGCCGGCGCCAGCGGCACCGTGCTGTCGCTGGTACTGCCCGAGCAGGTGCGCGAGCACCAGCAGATGCGGGAGCGGGCCGCCGTGACCGCCAACGCCGTCACCGTCGTGCCGGGGCACCCGGCCGTGCGGGAGCTGGCGACCTCGGGCACCGCGATCGTCGTCGCGGCGGCCGAGCCGGCCGCGCCGGGCGGGCGGACGGCGCAGGCCGCCTCCACGCCTCGCCGCACACCGCCGAGGGCCGCGCACCCGTCGGCGGCGCGACCGACCGCCGGTCGGCGCCGCCGGTCCGCGGGTCGGCCACAGGGTCGCGCCTGACCTGTCCGCGTTCTCGGAGATCCGGCGTGCGGCGGGTGCCGCACCTGGACGACCGCGCGCTACCGCCTCGGGAGCGCCCGGTCAGGAACTTCCGTGCAGGAAGTCGAGGACGTGGCGGGTGAACTCCTCCGGCGCCAGCAGGTCCGCCACGTGCTGCTGGCCGTCGAGCACCGCGACACGCGCGTCGGCCAGGGCGCGGGCGACCAACTCGACGTCACCCGCGCTCGGATCCTGGCTGTCCGCGCCGGTCAGCAGCAGGACCGGCGCGGAGATCCGGGCGGCCTGCACCGGGTCGAGCACGGCCCGCTCGTAGACACGCAGCTCGCGAGGCACGGTATGGGCGGCGGCGATCCGTGCCTGCCAGGACGGCAGCGAGCGGACGGCCTCCAGCTCGGCGTCCGGCATGCCCACCAGGTCGCGGAACACCGTCTCGACGACGGCCTCCCTGCTCCCCGCGGCGAGGAGCGCCTCGAGGTGTTCCAGGAAGCCGGCTGGCAGCGCGAAGGCGACCGGATCGACCGCGGGCCAGCCCTCGTAGAGAACCAGTCGTCGCACCCTGTCGCTCAGGGCGGCCGCGCCGAACGCGCACAGCCCGCCGTAGGAGTGCCCGTACACGTCGACCTGAGAGCCGGTGCGGTCGGCCACCGCGGCGACGACCGCGGCGACGTCCTGCGCCTCCCGCTCCCAGCTGTGGTCCGCTCCGTCGCCGCTCGCGCCCCGACCTCGGCGGTCGAGGGCATGGACCGTCACGTGCGGCTCGAGGTGTGGCAGGAGAGGGAGCCAGCGGGTGTGGTCCGCAGTCGTCCCGTGCACCAGGACGAGGGCAGGGCCGGCGCCGCTCGTCCAGTACGCGATCTGCGTCCCGTCGGTGGAGACGGCACGTCGCGGTCCTGCTGGTTCGCCTCCCGGCACGTGGCCCCCCGGCTGGACCCGAACGCACCTGCGCCGCGCGCCGACCAGCCCCGGCCAGTGTGCTTCCGCGCGTCCGGGGGCACAAGGGCTCGGCGGAAGTTGTCGCTGACCCGCGGTTCTCGGTCTCGGGCAGGATGGAGTGGTGAGCCCCCTGCACCTGTCTCAGGACCCGGACGCCGACGCCCTGCTCGGCCGCGACCCGCTCGCGCTTCTGCTCGGGATGCTGCTGGACCAGCAGATCCCGATGGAGAAGGCCTTCCGCGGCCCGGCGGTGCTGGAGGAGCGGCTCGGCGGGCTGGACGCCGCGGCGATCGCGGACATGTCGGCGGAGGCCTTCGCCGCCGTCATGGCGCAACCGCCCGCGGTGCACCGCTTCCCCGGGTCGATGGGCAAGCGCGTGCAGGCGCTGTGCCGTCACCTCGTCGAGCACCACGATGGCCGGGCCGAGGCGGTCTGGGACGACGTCCGCTCCGGCGCCGAGCTGCTGCGCCGGCTCCAGGAGCTGCCCGGCTTCGGCGCGCAGAAGGCCCAGATCTTCCTCGCGCTGCTCGGCAAGCAGTGCGGCGTGCGGCCCGACGGCTGGCGCGAGGCGGCCGGCGCGTACGGCGAGGAGGGTGCGCTGCGCAGCGTGGCCGACGTGACCTCGCCTGAGACGCTGCAGCAGGTGCGCGCGTACAAGCAGTCGGTCAAGGCGGCGGCGAAGGCGGGCGGCTGACGCCGACATCTGCAGTTCCGGCACGCCAGGACGTGTCGGAATCGCAGATGTCCGGCGCCGCAGGGGGTCAGGCCTCCACCAGCACGGTGAACGGGCCGTCGTTCACGGACGCGACCTGCATCATCGCGCCGAACCGGCCGGTCTCCACCGTGGCGCCGCGGTTGCGCAGGGCCGCGACGAGGGCGTCGACCACCGGCTCAGCCACCGGTCCCGGTGCGGCGGCGGTCCAGGACGGCCGGCGGCCCTTGCGGGTGTCGCCGTAGAGCGTGAACTGGCTGACCACGAGCAGCGGCGCCCCGGTGTCGGCGCACGAGCGCTCGTCGCGCAGCAGCCGCAGCTCGTGCAGCTTGCGGGCCATCCGTTCCACCTCGGGGGGTCCGTCGTCGTGCGTGACGCCGACCAGTGCGAGCAGGCCGGTGCCGATCGCGCCGACCGTCTCGTCGTCGACGGTGACGGAGGCGGACAGGACCCGGCTGACGACGGCGCGCACGCCGGTCAGTCTGACGACGTCACTCGGCGTCGACGACGCGCCCCGGCGAGATCTGCCGCCGTACCGGCTGCTCGACCTCGTGTCGCGACAGCCGCGGCCGTCGCCGGTCGCGCACCGGGCCGGCGTTCGCCATGACCACGCCGAAGTAGGGCAGCACGCAGGCGCCGAGGATGAAGGTGCCCTTCCACAGCAGCGGCACGGGCAGCGTCGCGGCCAGCAGCAGGCACGCCACGCGGACGCCCTGAGTGAGCAGGTAGCGCCGCTGCCGCATGCCGAGGTCCTCGGTGTGGCTCCGTCCGGCGGTGGTCACGACCGTCACCGCGGGGCGGTCCGGCCGCCCCCTCGGCTGGTGCACGGGGCCTCCCTGCTCCGGCGCCCGAGCGCGCCGGACTCCCAGTGTGCGCGACGCTCCGGGAGACCGCGCGGCGAGCCGGCGGGCGGTGACGCGTCGCACACTGGAGGGGTGCCCGGCCACCCGCGCGTCACCTGGCAGGAGTCGCTGTTCGGCGACTCCGGCGGCGGCGAGAGTCCCGTCGAGCGGCTGTCGTTCGCGGCGCTGCGCCGTGACGTCCTGGACGAGCGGTCGTGGCTCGACGTCGTCCCCGGCTGGGTGCCCGACCACGGGGTGCTCTTCGACGAGCTGCTCGAGCACGCGCCCTGGCAGCAGCGCACGCGCACCATGTGGGACAAGGACGTGCTCGAGCCTCGGCTGGTCGCCGTGTGGGGCACCGGCGAGCCGCTGCCGGCGCGGGTGGCCGACCTGGTGACGGCGCTCGACGAGCGCTACGGCGTCCGCTTCGACTCCTGCCTGGTCAACCTCTACCGCGACGGCTCGGACGCCGTGGCGTGGCACGGCGACACGGTGCGCAAGCGGATGCGGGACCCGCTGGTGGCCACGGTCTCGCTGGGCGCCCGCCGGTCGTTCCTGCTCAAGCCGGCGGCCGGTGGCCCGGTGGCCCGGCGGTACCGGCCGGGCGAGGGCGACCTCATCGTGATGGGCGGCGCGTGCCAGCACGACTGGCTCCACACGGTGCCGCGCGAGGCGACGGCGTCGGGCGCGCGGATGAGCATCACGCTGCGGCACTCGCGGCCCCGCGACCCCCGCTGACGGCAGCGCGTCGCGCTGGGACCATGGCCGGCCGACGGACCTGGAGGTGCCGTGGACGCGCTGCCGCCGCTGACCCGGCGGGCCGTGCTGCGCGGCGGGATCGTCGTCGGCGTCGCGCTGCTCGTCCCGCTCGGCGGCGCCGGGCCGGTGGTGGGCATCGAGGTCGGCTCGACGCCGCGGTTCCTCACCGAGACGGAGCTGCGCACGCTGCGGGCCGTCGTCGACCGGTTCGTGCCGGGCGCGCCGGAGGACGTCGACGACGGCGCGGTGACCGCCGGCTGCGCCGAGGCCATCGACGCGCTGCTCGGCGCCTTCCGCGCCGACCCGCCGCGGGTCTACGCCGGCGCGCCGTTCTCGGACCGCGGCGGCCATCCCACCAACGACTTCCTGAGCTTCCTGCCCCTCGACCCCTACGAGGAGCTCGCCTGGCGGGTGCGGGTCGAGGGCTCGGCCGGCCGTGCCGACCTCGAGCGCAACGGCCCGGTCGTCGGCTTCCAGGCCGTGTACCGCCAAGGGCTGGCCGCGCTCGACGCCGCCGCCGGAGGCGACTTCGCTGCCCTGCCCGGACCGGCACGCGACCTGCTCCTGCGCTCGGGCGACCCGGCCGTCCAGGCGCTGGTGGACATCGCCTTCCCGCACACGCTCGACCTGCTGTACGGGGCGCCGGAGTACGAGGGCAACCGCGAGCTGCTGGCCTGGCGGTACACCGGCTTCGAGGGAGACGTGCTGCCGCGCGGCTGGACCCGCGAGCAGATCGAGCACCCCGAGCCCGGCCCGGCCTCGCCGCTGCCGGTCGCTGCCGGCGACGTCGCGGCGCTCGCGTCGTTCGGCACGCACGAGGCCGGCACGACGGTGCTCATGCACGGCGGCGGCACGGCCGCGGGCACGGCGCGCGTGGTCGCCCAGCTCCTCGCCGGGGCGAGCGCCGCGGCTGCCGAGCGCGATGCCGCGGCTGCAGCGGTCCGGGCGGTCGCCGCGCAGATCGGATCGGTCGACCATGGCGGGTGACGCCGTCGTCGTCGGCTCGGGAGCGGCCGGCAGCGTCGTCGCGTGGGAGCTCGCGCGCTGCGGCTGGACCGTCACGGTGCTCGAGCGCGGCCGCAACCTGCGCCCGGGCCTCGGGGAGGTGGACAGCGGCGACCTCGGCACCGAGTACGGCAGCGACGAGGTCAAGCAGCTGCGGCAGTTCGGCTTCCCCGACCCGGTGCTCGAGCCGTACACCACGCGCACGCAGGCGCAGGCCCGCGACGGCGTCGCCCGAGCGGCGTCCGGCGCGTTCGGGCAGCTCGGCGCCGCGGTGGGCGGCACGACGCTGCACTACAACGCGAAGACCCCGCGGTTCTGGAAGCAGGACTTCTCACAGCTGTCCGACCTCGGCCCGGTCGAGGGCACCCAGGTCGCCGACTGGCCGATCTCCTACGACGAGCTCGCGCCGTACTACGACGAGGTGGAGCGACGCGTCGGCGTGCAGGGCGACGTCGAGGCGATGCCGGCCCGCTCGCTCGCGCAGGCGCCGCGGACCGGCCAGTTCGTCATGCCGCCCAACCCGACGCCGCTCGCGGCCCGGCTGCTCGCCGAGGGCGCGTCGCGGCTGGGCATGACGGCGTTCCCGTACCCCGCGGCGGTCAACTCGACGGACTACGACGGCCGGCCGCCGTGCGTCTCCTGCGGCCTGTGCTCGGGGTTCGGCTGCGCGATCAACGCCCGCGGCGACGCGCTGGTGTCGTGGCTCAACCCGGCGCTGCGCACCGGCCGGGTGCGCGTCGTCGAGCGGGCGTTCGTGCACCGGGTCGAGACGACCGCGGACGGGCGGCGCGCCACCAGGGTGCTCTACCGCGGCCTCGACGGGCATGAGCGCGCGGTCAGCGGCGACGTCGTCGTGCTCGCCGGCAGCCCGATCAACACGGCGCGGCTGCTGCTGCTGTCGTCGTCCGGCGCCCACCCGGCGGGCCTCGGGAACCGGTCGGACCAGGTCGGCCGCAACCTGATGCTCCACAACTTCACGCAGGCAGCGGCGTTCTTCGCCGAGGACATCAAGCCGCTGCGGTCGCAGAGCACCACGCTGGAGATCGACGACCTCGTCGGGCCGTTCACCGGCCCGGAGGTGCAGGCCCTCGGCGTTCCGTACGTGAAGGGCGGTCTGGTCCAGGTCGGTGGCGCCGTGCCGCTGGTCATGGAGGCGCAGGTCCTCGCCGGGTTCACCGGCTTCGGGCAGCTGCACAAGTCGCTGATGAGGTTCGGGCCGCTGCACGCGCGCGGCTCGGCGTCGCAGCTCGTGCACGAGGACCTGCCGCAGGCGCAGAACCGGGTCGACCTCGACCCGCAGGTGAGGGACTTCCTCGGCACTCCCGCCGCCCGCATCACCTACAGCCCGCACCGGCACGAGCAGGTGGCCGCGCTGCTGCTCGGGGCGCAGGTCGAGGCCTACTCCGCGCTCGCGCCCGGGGCGCTCGGCGCCGCGGCGCTCCCGTTCCCGCTCATCAGCGACGCCGCCACGTACACGGCGCACCTGGCCGGGACGGCGCGCATGGGCACCGACCCCGCGGCGAGCGTCTGCGCGGCCGACGGCCGGCTGCACGACGTCGAGAACGTCTACGTCGCGGACGCGTCCACGTTCCCGACGTTCCCGGGCTTCAACCCGACGCTCACTGTCATGGCGAACGCGCTGCGCATCGCCCGCACGCTCGCCTGCGGGACCGCCCCGGCCGGCGGCGAGCCGGCCACGGCCGGCGGCCGACTGCCCTCGACCGGTGGGCCGGCCGCCCTGCCGCTCGTCGCGCTCGCCGCCGGCGCCGCCGCGGCGGGGTGCCGCCGCCTCCCGCACGACCCCGAGGAGGACCGCACGTGACCCGGCTACGCCGCGCGGCGCCGCTCGCGCTCACCGCTCTGCTGCTGACCGGCGGTGCGCTGCCGCTGACCGCGGCCGGTCAGGCCGCCGCGCAGGAGGCCGGCGAGCGGGTGCTCGTGTTCTCCCGCACCACCGGCTTCCGGCACGCCTCCATCGAGGTCGGCGTCGCGTCGGTCCAGCAGCTCGGCGCCGAGAACGGGTTCGTCGTCGAGGCGACCGAGGACCCGGCCGTCTTCACCGACGAGTCGCTGTCCGGCTTCGACGCGGTGGTCTGGCTGAACACCACCGGCAACGTCCTCGACCAGGCGCAGCGTGCGGCCTTCGAGCGGTACATGCGCGGGGGCGGCGGCTTCGTCGGCGTCCACTCGGCGGCGGACACCGAGTACAGCAACGAGTTCTACACCCAGCTCCTGGGCGGGGCGCGGTTCCTCGCGCACCCGGTGCAGCAGCCGGGGACGCTGCTCAAGGAGCCGCCCGACCACCCCTCCACCGCGCACCTGGGCGACACGTGGACGCTGCCGTTCGAGGAGTTCTACTCCTTCACGCAGAGCCCGCGGTCGGCGGCGCGGGTGCTGCTCACCATCGACGAGGACAGCTACGACCAGGACCCCAACACCTCGCAGATCCCCCGCGGCCCGGAGATCCCGGAGGGCGTGTCGGGCGTGATGGGCGACCACCCGATGTCGTGGTGCCTCGATGCCGGGGACGGGCGCAGCTGGTACACCGCGCTCGGCCACGAGGCCTACCTGTACGCGCTGCCCGACTACCGGCGGCACCTGCTGGGCGGCATCCTCACCGCCGCCGGCCGGGTGGACGTCGACTGCACGGTGGCCGCGGCCCAGGCGCCGCAGCCCGGCACCGCACCGCCCGCCGCCGGTGCGCCGCCGAGCCCGTCGGTCGAGGCTGCGCGGCAGCTCCCGGAGACCGGCACCGGCGGGCTGGCCGGGCTCGGGTTGCTCGCGGTCGCCGCCTCACTGGCGGTCCGACGACGGGGCGCGGAGCGCTACCGGGCCGACCGGGCGCCGTCTCCGGGGCTGTGACCGGGCGCACTGCCTGCGCCCGAGATCGCCCCGATCGGCCTACACTCGACGGCGCCGCGCAACCTCGCGGCGCCGGCGGGCGTCCCCGTCAACGACCAGACCCCGCCC
>DATMJH010000129.1:0-8515 GCA_035554015.1 Mycobacteriales bacterium | reverse complement strand
GGTCAGTGACGCGCTGGTCGGCAAGCCGCGCGGCCCGGGTGGTCCTGCTCTCAGCGCCTCGCGGGGGTCAGCCCGAGCGACAGCCCGGCCAGGCCGCGCGGCTTGCCGACCAGCGCGTCACTGACCCGCACCAGCTCCTTGCTCGCCGGTGCGTCGGGGTCGTCGAGCACCAGCGGGCGACCGGAGTCACCGCCCTCGCGCAGCCGCACGTCGAGCGGCACCTGGCCGAGCAGCGGCACCTCGGCGCCGAGCCGTGTGGACAGCGACGTCGCGACCGACTGCCCGCCGCCGGTGCCGAACACGTCGATGCGCTCGTCGCAGTGCGGGCAGGGCAGCCAGCTCATGTTCTCGACGACCCCGGCGATGCGCTGGTGGGTCTGCAGCGCGATCGACCCGGCGCGCTCGGCGACCTCCTGCGCGGCCAGCTGCGGCGTCGTCACGACGAGGATCTCCGCGCTCGGCACCAGCTGCGCGACGCTGATCGCGACGTCGCCGGTGCCGGGCGGCAGGTCCATGAGCAGGACGTCGAGGTCGCCCCAGAACACGTCGGCGAGGAACTGCTGCAGCGCGCGGTGCAGCATCGGCCCGCGCCAGACGACGGGGGTGTTGTCGGCGGTGAACATGCCGATCGAGATGACCTTCACGCCGTGCGCCGACGGCGGCAGGATCATCGACTCCACCTGCGTCGGCCGGTGCTGCACGCCGAGCATGCGAGGCACCGAGAAGCCGTAGATGTCCGCGTCGAGGACGCCGACGCGCAGCCCGCGCTGGGCCATCTGCGCGGCCAGGTTGACGGTGACCGAGCTCTTGCCGACGCCGCCCTTGCCGGACGCGACGGCGAACACCCGCGTCAGCGACCCGGGACGGGCGAACGGGATCTCCCGCTCGGCCGAGTCGCCGCGCAGCCGCTTCTGCAGCTCCTGCCGCTGCTCGGGGCTCATGACGTCGAGCTCCACCTCGACCCGCTGCACGCCCGGCAGCGCGCCGACCGCCGTCGTCACGCGCTCGGTGATGGTGTCGCGCATCGGGCAGCCGCTGACGGTGAGGAACACCCCGACCCGCGCGACGCCGTCGGCGTCGACCTCCGCGCTCTTGACCATGCCGAGCTCGGTGATCGGCCGGCGGATCTCCGGGTCCTCGACGGTGGCCAGCGCGGCCGTGAGCTGCTCGGGGGTGACGGTCATGGGGGAGCTGGGGTCCTTCGCGAGAGGCGTCCCCGGCGTCGGCTCGGGGCGCGCTCCAGCCTACGTCCGACTCTGCCCGCAGGCGCTGTGTGCCAGGACGCGGACGTCCGGCTCACCCAGCCTGGGCTGCGTCCGCGTCCTGACACCCCCCCGCCGCGGTGCCGAACGGACGCTCAGGAGCCGAGGGCGGCGATGGCGTCAGCCGTCGCGAGCACCCGCAGGGCGTTGTCCCGGTGCAGGTTCTCGACCATCCGGCCGTCGACGGTGACGACGCCCTTGCCCTCGCGCTCCGCCTCGGCGAAGGCGTCGATCACCTTGCGGGCCTGCTCGACCTCGGCTCCGGTCGGGGCCCACACGCGGTTGGCGACGTCGACCTGCGCCGGGTGCACGAGGGTCTTGCCGTCGAAGCCCATCTCCGCGCCCTGCCGGCACTCCGCCTCGAAGCCCTCGAGGTCCTTCACGTCGTTGTAGACGCCGTCGAGGATCGCGACGCCGGCCTCGCGCGCCGCGAGCAGCGCGGTCGCCAGGTGCGGCACCAGCGGGTGCCGGCCCGGCACCAGCGCCGCCCGCAGCTCCTTGGCCAGGTCGTTGGTGCCCATGACGAGGCACGCGACGCGCTCGAACGCGGCGATCTCGCGGACGGCGGCGACGGCCGCGGGCGTCTCGACCATCGGCCAGACGACCAGGTGGTCGGGAGCGCCGGCCTTCTCGAGGTGCTGCACGACCGAGGCCAGGTGGCCAGGCCCCGAGACCTTGGGCACGACGACGGCGCTCGCGCCGGCGGTCGCCGCGGCGGCGAGGTCGTCGGCCCCCCAGGGGGTGTCCAGCCCGTTGCAGCGGATCGTCAGGTGGCGACGTCCGTACTCGCCCGACCCCGCGGCGGCGACCGCGTTCTCCCGCGCCTGCTCCTTGGCGTCGGGCGCGACGGCGTCCTCGAGGTCGAAGATGATCGCGTCGGCGGCGATCGACTTCGCCTTCTCCAGCGCGCGCTCGTTCGAGCTCGGCATGTAGAGCACCGAGCGCAGGACCGAGATGTCAGCCGTCACGTCGCGGTTCCTCTCCCGTGATCAACAAGGGGTCGCCGCCGACACGCCGTCGGCGTTTCGCCGGTGACCTCTTGTTGATCACCGTGGGGGGGGCGCGTAGCGGCGCGCCAGGCCTACAGGCCGTACGCCTCCTTCAGCTCGGCGTCACGCTCGGCGAGCTGGGTGGCGAGCTCGAGCACCACCTGGCACTGCTTGTAGGTCGCGTCGTCCTGCATCTTGCCGTCGATCATGACGGCGCCGCGACCGCCCTCCGGCATCTCCTCGACGACGCGCTTGGCCCACTTCACGTCCTCGGGCTCCGGTGAGAAGACCCTCTTGGCGATGTCGATCTGCACCGGGTGGAGCGTCCACGTGCCGACGCAGCCGAGCAGGTAGGCGTTGCGGAACTGGTCCTCGCAGGCGACGGTGTCCTTGATGTCGCCGAACGGGCCGTAGTACGGGTAGATGCCGGCCTGGCCGCAGGCATCGACCATCCGCGCGACGGTGTAGTGCCACAGGTCCTGCTGGTAGGTCGCGCGCTCCGCCTCGATGGCGTCCGGGCCGGTCGGGTCCTGCCGGACGAGGTAGCCGGGGTGCCCGCCCCCGACGCGGGTCGTCTTCATCCGCCGGTCGGCGGCGAGGTCGGCGGGGCCGAGCGAGATGCCCTGCATGCGCGGCGACGCCTGCGCGATCTCCTCCACCCGGGCGACACCGGCCGCGGTCTCGAGGATGGCGTGCACGAGCAGCGGTCGGTCGAGCCCGGCGCGCGCCTCGAGCTGGGCGAGCAGCCGGTCGACGTAGTGCACGTCCTCCGGACCCTCCACCTTGGGCACCATGACGACGTCCAGCCGGTCGCCGACCTCGGTCACCAGCGTGGTGAGGTCGTCCAGCACCCACGGCGAGTCGAGGCTGTTGACCCGGGTCCACAGCTGCGTGCCGGCTGACCCGTCCCAGCCCTTGGCCACCTCGACGAGACCCTGCCGCGCGGCCTGCTTGTTCGGCGCCGCGATGGCGTCCTCGAGGTTGCCGAGCAGGACGTCGACCTTCGGTGCGATGTCCGGGACCTTCGAGATCATCTTCGGGTTCGACGGGTCGAAGAAGTGGATCATCCTGGACGGCCGCCACGGCACCTCGCGCAGCGGCTCGGGCGCGCCGACGGCGAGCGGCCGGAAGAAGTGCTTGGGGCTGCGGGCTCCGATGCTCACGCCACCGAAGGGTAGGCAGTGAGCGCCGCCACACCGCGGACGGGTCCGCGGGAACGGCCCACTGACCGTTGCGCGTGCACCTACCATCGCCGCATGACCTCCGCCGCGCCGGCCCGTCGCCGGCTGAGCGCCGCCGAGCTCGAGACCTGGCGGACCTTCCTGCGGGCACACGCGCACGTCGTGCGCGCGCTCGAGCACAACCTCGTCGCCGCGCACGACCTGCCACTGGCCCACTACGACGTGCTCGTACAGCTGTCGGAGGCACCTGGCCGGCAGCTGCGGATGACCGAGCTCGCCGAGCGCGTGCTGCTCTCGCGATCGGGCCTGACGCGGCTGGTCGACCGGCTGGAGCGCGAGGCGCTGGTCCGCCGGGAGGCCTGCCCCTCCGACGCGCGCGGGACGATGGCCGTGCTCACCGAGCAGGGCGTCGCCCGGCTGCGCGAGGCCTGGCCCACACACCTCGCCGGTGTCGTCGAGCGGGTCGTCGGTCGCTTCGACGAGCAGGAGCTACGCACGCTCGGCACGCTGCTGGCGCGGCTGGTCGACGACCGGTCGGGCGCCGAGGCCGCGAGCTGAGCGGGCGCACGCCGCACGACGTTGCGCCGACCGCGCCGGATCCTGCCGCCCGGCGAGCGGTCGTGCGCGACGCCGTCGCCCTCGGCGCCGCCGTCGGCGCTTACGGGCTGTCGTTCGGCGCCGCGGCCACCACGGCCGGGCTGTCGGTGGTGCAGGCCTGCGCCCTGTCGCTGCTGGTGTTCACCGGCGCCTCGCAGTTCGCGCTCGTGGGTGTCCTCGGCGCCGGCGGCGGCGCGGTGCCTGCGGTCGTGTCGGGGCTGCTGCTGGGTGCCCGCAACACGCTGTACTCGGTGCGGCTCGCCGACCTGCTGCGGCTGCCACGCGCTCGTCGTCCGCTGGCGGCGCACCTCACCATCGACGAGTCGACCGCGATGGCGACCGCCGCGCCCCCCGGCCTGGCCGCCGTCGGCTTCTGGGCCACCGGGCTGGCGGTGTTCGCGCTGTGGAACCTCGCGACAGTCGTCGGCGCCCTCGGCGCCGGAGTCGTCGACGTCCGGGCGCTCGGGCTCGACGCCGCGGTGGGAGCGGCCTTCCTCGGGCTGCTCGCGCTGCAGGTGCGTGACCGCGGCACGGTCGTGGTCGGTGCGGTCGGCGCTGCGGTCGCAGCGCTCGCCGTGCCGTTCACGCCCGCCGGGCTGCCGGTGCTGCTCGCGGGCGCCGCCGTCGCGCCTGCCGTCCTGCGGGCCGGCCGATGAGTGAGACGTGGGCGGCGGTGCTCGTGCTCGCCGCGGGTGCCTACCTGCTCAAGCTCGCCGGGTGGCTGCTTCCGGCGGCGGTGTTCGAGTCGCGGCGGGTGCGGCGCGGCGCGCTGCTGCTGCCGGTGGCGCTGCTGGCCGCGCTCGTCGTCGTGCAGACCTTCACCGACGGGCGGGCACTGGTGCTCGACGCACGCGCCGCGGGGCTGGCCGCCGGCGCGGTGGCCGTGGCGCTGCGGGCGCCGTTCCTCGTGCTCGTCGGCGTGGCGGCCGCGACCGCCGCCCTCGTCCGCACCCTCACCTGACGGGAGGGCTCCCGTCGGTTCCCGCGTGGGCCCGACCCGACGGGAGGGCTCCTGTCGGTTCCCGCGTGGGCCGGACCCGACGGGAGGGCTCCGGGTGGTACGGCTTTGGAGGGATCCCGACGGTTCTCGAGGGGGTGGAAACCGTCGGGAGGGCTCCGGGCGGTGCCCGGGTGGGGTGGGTGCGAGCGGGGCGGACGGCGTCAGGCGACGCGCCGCCGGCCGTCGCGCACGAGGCCGACCACCCGCTCCTCGAGCAGCAGCGGCTCCATCGGCTTGCACAGGTAGTCGTCCGCACCGGCCCGGCGGGCAGCGCGCTCGACCTCTGCCGAGTCGTCACCGGTGAACAGCACCAGCGGCGTCGTCAGCGTGCGCGGGTCGGTGCGCAGCAGCCGGATGAGCTCGACGCCCATGAGGTCGGGCAGGCCGTTGTCGATGAGGATGCCGTCGAACTCCTCGGTGCCGACCAGCGCGAGGCCCTGCTCGGCCGTCAGCGCGACCATGACGTCGGCCGAGCCGTGCAGCGCGTGCTGGACGAACGAGCCGATGCTCGCGTCGTCGTCGACGACGAGCAGCCGCGGGAGCCGGTCCGGCTCGTGATGCGCCTCCGCGCGGGCGATCTCGCGGCGGCAGAACGGGCACGTCCGCCACTCCGGCTCGACGTGCCGGTCGCAGCCCTCGCACCGACCCCGGTTGACGGGAGTGCCGTCGATCGGACAGCACACCATGTCGTCGGCGAGCGCTCGTGAGCACGACGGGCAGCGGTGGCCGCTCACCGTGTCGAGGGTGGTGGCGCGCAGCACCTCCTCGTACGTGGTCTCGCCGCGGTGCGCGGCGGCCAGCGCAGAGGCGCGCAGCGTCATCATCCCGTTGGCCCGGGCCGCGGCGCCGATGGCGGCCTCGGTCGGCGTCGTCAGCAGCACCTGGCGCAGCTGGGCCGTCACCGGCAGCACCTCGAACACGCCCATCCGGCCGCGGTAGCCGGTGCCGGCGCACTCTGCGCACCCCTTGCCGCGCATCGGCCGGGCCTCGGCGAGGTCCTTGTCCGACAGGCCGAGCAGCGCCAGCGTCCGCGGCGACGGCACGTACGGCGCCGCGCACGCCTCGCACGGCCGGCGCACCAGTCGCTGGGCGACGACGAGCGTGAGCGAGGAGGCCACGAGGAACGGCTCCACGCCCATGTCGACGAGGCGGGTCACCGCCGCGACGGCGTCGTTGGTGTGCAGCGTCGTGAGCACCAGGTGACCGGTCAGCGACGCCTTGAGCGCCAGCTCGGCGGTCTCGGCGTCGCGCACCTCGCCGACCAGGACGATGTCGGGGTCCTGGCGCAGCACCGACCGCAGCCCGCGGGCGAACGTCAGGCCCTGCTTCTCGCTGACCTGCACCTGGGTGATGCCGGGCACCTGGATCTCGACCGGGTCCTCGAGCGTGACGATGTTGCGGTCGGGCGTCGAGACCTGCTGGATGCCGGCGTAGAGCGTGTTCGTCTTGCCGGAGCCGGTCGGTCCGGTGATGAGCACCAGCCCCTGCGACTGCACGAGCGCGTTGTTGATGAGCTCGAGCTGCGGCGCGGTCAGGCCGGTGCGGCCGAGCATCGGCACGTTGTCGGCGCGCGGCAGCAGCCGGATGACGACCTTCTCGCCGTGCAGCGTCGGCAGGGTCGAGACGCGGGCCTCGACGGTCATGCCGTCGACGTGCAGCTTCGCGCGGCCGTCCTGCGGGCGTCGGCGCTCGGCGATGTCGAGCCCGGAGACGATCTTGATGCGGCTGACCGTGGCCGACGTCGCGTTCTTCGGCACGGTCATGACGTCGCGCAGCAGGCCGTCGACGCGGTACCTGATCCGCAGCTCGCCGGCCTGGGGCTCGACGTGCACGTCCGAGGCGCGGGCGCGGACGGCATCGGCGAGGACGACGTCGACGAGCCGGACGATCGGCGCCGACTCGACGGCGGCGGAGGAGTCGTCGACCTCCGTCGGCGACTCGTCCATGTCCTCGAACAGGGTGTGGACGTCGGAGGAGTCCTCCGACAGGCTCCACGACCGGCTCAGGTGGTCGCGGACCTGGGAGTCGGGAGCCACGAGCACGTTCAGCTCGGTGGCACCGGTGTAGAGCTTGACGTCGTCGAGCGCGACGACGTTGGTCGGGTCGGCGGTCGCGACGGTGATCCGGTTGCCGTTGCGCTCCATGACGAGCACGCCACTGCGCTCGGCCACCGCGCGCGGCAGCAGCTTCACCGCCTCGGGCACGACCATGGTGCGGCCCAGGTCGACCAGCGGCAGGCCGAGCGCCTCCGCGAGCGCCTCGGCCACCTGGCGCTCCGTGGCCAGTCCCATGTCGATGACGACCTGGCCGAGCCGCTTGCGGCTCTGCCCGGGCGGCGCGTTCCGCTGCTCGGCGAGGGCGGACTGCAGCTGCTCCTCGCTGAGCAGCCCCTGCGACACGAGCACCTCGCCGATGCGGCGCCGGCGCCGGCGCGCGTCGGCCGCCGCCGACTGCTCCGGGACGCCGGCCTGCTCGGGCGCGTCACCAGGGGCGTTGGCGCTCTGCAGCGCGGACGTGGGGCTCACCTTGCCTCCATCGGACGGCAGGCCGCGCGGGTGTAGCCCTGACGGACGAATCCGTCACGTCTCGTCCGGCTCGCCGACGAACGGCTCACCGATGTCGGGCCGCTCGTCACCGCGCTCCTGGTCGGCCCGCTGCCCCGCGCGGCGCTTCTTGCGCTCGGCGCGCCGCTCGCGCTCCTCGCGCTCGACCCGGGCCTGCCGCTCGGTGTCGTCCTCCTCGCTGCCGCTCACCCGCGCCACCACCTCGTCGGCCGCCTCGCGCAGCTGGTCGCGCAGGAAGTCGCGGGTGGCGACCTCGCCGAGCGCGAGGCGCAGCGCGGCGACCTCGCGGCTGAGGTACTCGACGTCGGCCTGCAGCCGCTGGCTCGTCGCACGGTCCTCCTCGAGCGCGACGCGGTCGCGGTCCGCCTGCCGGTTCTGCGCCAGCAGGATGAGCGGCGCGGCGTAGGACGCCTGCAGCGACAGCAGCAGGGTGAGGAAGGTGAAGGTGTACGGGTCGAAGGCGATCGGCGAGACGTTGAGGCCGATCCAGACGACGATGAAGGCCGTCATGTAGACGAGGAAGCGGGCGGTGCCGAGGAAGCGCGCGATGCGCTCGGAGATCCGCCCGAACGCGTCCGGGTCGTAGTGCGGCCGGGGGACGCCACGGCGGGCCTCGAGCGGGGTGTCGAGCCGTACCCGGCGCGAGGTGCGCTCAGCCATGCCCGACCTCGACGTCCGGCGTCTCGCGGTGCTCGCGCCAGTCGTGGGGAAGCAGGTGGTCGAGCACGTCGTCGACCGTGACGGCGCCGAGCAGCCGTCCGCTGCTGTCGACGACCGGCACCGCGACCAGGTTGTAGGTGGCCAGGTGCCGAGTGACCTCCTCCAGCGGGCAGTCGGGCGCGAGCACCGCGAGACGCCGGACGTCGAGGTCGGGCATGGCTGAGCGCACCTCGCGCCGGGTACGGCTCGACACCCCGCTCGA
>DATMJH010000128.1:0-3120 GCA_035554015.1 Mycobacteriales bacterium | reverse complement strand
GGGGAGAGGGCTACTGGAGCTCGTCGGCGTCGGCCTTGGCGGCCTCGGTGTCGGTGGCGGCGCCGTCGGCCTCGCGCTCGAAGGCGCCCTCGGCCTCGAGGTCGCTGGAGGTCTGCTCGGCGACCTGCTTCGAGAGCTCGTCGTCGCCGACGCCCTCGCCGGCGGGCCTGGTGGTGCCTGCACTCGTCGCCGGGCTGTCGGCGGGCTGCTCGCTCATGGTTTCGTCCTCCGGTGTCAGCGGGTGCGTGCCGACCGCCCTACCCGTTCTCGCGACCTCCGCACCTGTGACAGCGGCTACCCGGCGGAGAGCGCCGCCGGGTCGCTGACGGCGTCGGCGCGGTCGTCCGCGGTGCCGCAGACGCGCGCGGCGAGCACCACGAGGGCCCGCGCGACCTCGACCATCTCCGACACCGGCACCGACTCGTCCGGCGCGTGGGCCTCGCCGACGTCGCCCGGTCCGTACAGCACCGTGGGGACGCCACCGATGCCGGTGAGCAGGCGCTGGTCCGACCCGTAGGTGACGCCGTGGACCCCGGGCGTGCGCCCGGTGACGTCGCGGTGCGCGGCCGAGACCTCGCCGGCGATGGCGGAGCCGTCGGGCATCCGGCCGCTGGCGAACTGGCCGCCCCACCACTCGACCTGCACCGGGTGCTCGGCGAGCCACGGGTCGCCCGCGCACACCTCGGCGACCGCCTGCTCCAGCTCGGCGCGGGCCGCGTCGACCGGCTCGCCGAGCGCGACGCCGTAGCGCCCCTCCGCGACGAGCAGGTCGGGCACCGAGCTGGCCCACTCGCCGGCGCGGACCCGGCCGACCGACAGCGGGTACGGCAGCTCGTGCCGAGCCATCAGGGGGTCGGCGCCGCGGTTGCGCCGCGCCTCGAGCGCGCGCAGCGCGCTGTGCACCAGCAGGTACTTCTCGACGGCGTCCACGCCGCGCAGCCGCATCGAGCCGTGCGCCGACAGACCGGGTACGCGCAGCCGGAAGGTCAGTGCGCCGGCACTGGCCGTGACGAGCTCTCCCGACGTCGGCTCACCGACGACGGCGGCGTCGCCGCGGTAGCCGCGGGCGAGCGTCCCGAAGGTCCCGAGCCCGCCGTCCTCCTCGCCGACGACGCTCCACAGCTGGACCCGCCCGCGCAGCCGCACGCCCGCAACGCGCATCGCCTCGAGCGCGACGACCTGGCTGACCAGGCCCGCCTTCATGTCGCACGTGCCGCGCCCGAGCACGCGTCCGCCGCGTACCGCGCCGGCCCACGGGTCGACCGACCACGCCCGGATGTCGCCCTCCGGCACGACGTCGATGTGCCCGTTCAGCACGAGCGTCGGGCCGTCGTCGCCGCCAGTGGTGCCGACCAGGCCCCAGGCCTCCTCGCGCGGCGCCTCGGTGCCGGGGAAGCCCGGCCGGGCGGTGAGGTCGGCGAGGTCCATCTGCCAGAGGTCGACCGCTGCGCCTGCGGCGTCGAGGACTCCCGCGAGCCGGTGCTGAGCCTCGGTCTCTGCCGCGCTGCCGGTGATGCTCGGGATCGCCACGAGCTCCCGCAGCAGCGTGACGAGCCGCCGCTCGTCGACGGCGTCGAGGGCGCGGGCCACCGACGGCGGCAGCTCGGCGGTGCGCGGGGCGGGGACGACGGTCACAGGGCGGTTCCTCGGGGCTTCGGAGCGGTGCCCCGAGCGTAAGCAACCCGGTGGCCGCGACGCAGCGGTTTGCTCAGCTGCTCAGCCGGTCGAGCACCGCCGGCAGCTCCTCGAGCAGCTCGCGGGCGAGGAAGCCGAGCTTGCCGGTGCGCGCGGCCAGCCGGTCGCCCGCCGCCCCGTGCAGGTACTGCCCGAACACGGCCGCCTGGGCCGGGTCGGCGCCGCGCGCCAGCAGGCCGGCGACGGCACCGGCGAGCACGTCGCCGGAGCCGGAGGTCCCGAGGCCGACGCCACCCGACTCGTCCGACCAGACGCGACCGTCGGCGTCCGCCACGCCGCCGTGGCACGCCACCGCCGCGCCGTACCGCTGGGCGATCGCCAGCGCGGCGTCGCGGCCGTGGAGCTGCTCGCCGTCGAGCAGCTGGGCGGCCTCGCCGGCGTTCGGCGTGAGCACGAGCCGCCCGCGCAGCCCGTCGGCGGCCTCGGGAGCCACCGCCAGCGCGCCGAGAGCGACGGCGTCCAGCACGACCGGGGCGTCCGGCAGCGCCGGCAGCAGCCGCCGGAGCAGCTCGGCCGTGTCGTCGGTGCCGAGCAGCCCGGGACCCACCAGGACGGCCGACGCGCGCTCCGCCTGGGCGCAGACGTCGTCGGCGCTCGCAGGGTCGAGCGACCCGCCGGCGCCCGCGGGCAGCCCGACGACCATGGCCTCCGGCACCGCGACGGCGAGCGCGACGGCGGTCGCCTCGACGGTCGCGATCTTCAGCCTGCCGGCACCCACCCGCAGTGCTGCCGTGCCCGCGAGCAGCGCGGCGCCCGGGGTGCTGACGGCGCCCCCGACGACGAGCACCGTGCCGCGCTCGTGCTTGCCGGCCCCCTCGGCGGGCTCGGGCAGCGGCCAGCCCTCCAGCAGCAGCGGGGTGACCGCCCGTGGCTCAGCGCGGGGCACCGGGCGCGTCCGGTTCTGCGGTGACCTGCTCGCCCTGCGCCTGCAGGTGGCCGACCTCGTTGTAGGCGTGCAGCCGCAGACCGCCGTGCTCGCGCGCTGCCGGGTCGTAGCAGTACGTGGTGAGCGAGCAGTTCGCCACCTCCGCCTGCCGGTCGATCTCGAGGATCTCCTGCTCGCTGAGCCGCTCGAGCACGTAGCGCACCAGCAGCACGACGACCTGGTGCGCCACCAGCGCGACCCGCTCGCCCGTGGCGTCGCGACGCACGTCGTCGAGGGCGGCCCGCAGCCGCAGCAGCACGTCCGACCAGGACTCGCCGCCGGGTGGCCGGTGGTAGAACTTGCCGAGCCGCGTGCGCCGCTCCGACTCGTCGGGGAACAGCGCCGTGATCCCCTTGCGGGTGAGCCCGTCGAGCACGCCGAACTCCCGCTCCCGCAGCCGCTCGTCGACGACGATCGGGACGTCGAGGCCGGCCGCCTCGAGCATCCGCTCAGCGGTCTGCCGGGCGCGCACGTACGGCGACGTCCAGACGACGGAGGGC
>DATMJH010000127.1:0-5564 GCA_035554015.1 Mycobacteriales bacterium | reverse complement strand
GTGCAGCTCACGGCCGGCGGTCGCGTCGACCTCGAGGTGACCGCGCCGGCGCGGGTCGAGGTCGGCGGCGGCAACGCGCTCCTGGTCGGCGACGGCGCCCCCGCTGACGGCGGGCGGCAGCCGGCCGCCGAGCTCGACCTGCTGACGTACGGACGTGCTGCCCCGGTGGAGTTCGACGCGAGCCGCCCCGACCGCACCTTCCGCTACGACATCGGTCGGCGCCCCGGCTTCCTGGACGGGCGGCCGGGTCTGTGGTGGTCCGTCAACGGCAAGCTGTTCCCGGACGTGCCGATGTACGTCGTCGAGGAGGGCGACGTCGTCCGCATGCGCATCACGAACGACAGCGGGGAGTCGCACCCGATGCACCTGCACGGGCACCACGCCGTCGTGCTCTCGCGCGACGGCGTCCGGGCGGCCGGCAGCCCCTGGCGCGTCGACTCGCTCGAGGTCGCCGACGGCGAGAGCTACGAGATCGCGTTCGTCGCGGACAACCCCGGGGTGTGGATGGACCACTGCCACAACCTGCCGCACGCCGCTGACGGCCTGGTGGCCCACCTGGTCTACGCCGGCGTCTCGACGCCGTTCCGCGTCGGCGGCTCCGCGCGCAACGAACCCGAGTAGGCGACGTCGCCGTCGGTGCGGAGGCCGCTCGAGCCGCCGCCCGTGGCCTGCTGCCGTCACCGGAGGGAGGCGCGGGACGGACCGGGTCTGACGCAGACTGGTCGCGCTGCCAGGACGACCGGGAGGGCCAGTGCCGCGTTACGACTACCGCTGCCGCGCCTGCGACGCCACCTTCGAGGTACGCCGCGGGCTGGACGAGCCGGAGACGCAGGTCCCCTGCCCGCAGGGGCACGCGCAGACCTCGCGGGTGTTCACGGCGGTCGCCGTCGGAGGCTCCGCCGCCGCGCCGGCCCCGGCACCGTCGGTGGGCTGCTGCGGCGGCGGCTGCTGCGGCTGACGTTCCGGTCGCGGCGCCTGTCGGGCGCCGTCAGCCCTCGTCGGACTCCTCGGCGCCCTCCTCGACCTGCTCGCTGATCTCGTTCCCGGCGTCCTCGGCGCCCTCCTCGACCTGCTGGCCGCCTTCCTCGACCTGCTGCTCGATCTGGTCCTGCTCCTGCTCGCTGCACCCGGCGACGCCGCCGAGCGCGAGCAGGCCGGCCAGGGACAGGGCCGTCGCGCGTGCACGCATGGGGGCTCCTCTCGTCGCGCATCGGGATACCCGTCGAGCCCGCCCGCAACGCTCGGCCGCGCGGCGGCACATCGACGTAGGCTCGCGGTCCCGCGAGCGAGGGGAACGCCATGCGGATCGCCGTGCTCGGGACGGGGACGGTCGGCACCACGCTCGCGACCGGCTTCGAACGGGCCGGGCACGACGTCGTCGTCGGCACCCGCGACCCCTCGTCGGGTGCGGGCGCAGCCTGGGCCGCGCGGCACCGCGGCACCGCGACGACGTCGCCGGACGCCGCCGCGGCTGCCGACGTCGTCGTCCTGGCGCTCAACGGCGGCGCGGTGCTCGACGTCGTGCGCGGGCTGGGCGGAGGAGCCGACGGCAAGGTCGTCGTCGACGTCACGAACCCCCTCGATGTGTCGCACGGCTTCCCGCCGCGGCTGTTCACGGCCGCCGAGAGCCTGGCCGAGCAGGTCCAGGCGGCGCTGCCGGGCGCCCACGTCGTCAAGACGCTCAACACGGTCAACGCCTCGGTGATGATCGAGCCGGCGCGGATCCCGGACGAGCACACGATGCCGCTGTGCGGGGACGACGACGTCGCCAAGGACGTCGTCCGTGGGCTGCTGGGCGACCTCGGCTGGTCGGCGAGTGCGCTGCTCGACCTCGGTCCCCTGACCGCGGCGCGCGGCATGGAGGCGTACGTGCTGTTCTGGGTGGCGCTGTTCTCGGCGACCGGGACGGCGGAGGTCTCGGTGCGGGTGGTCACCGGCTGACCCGCGGGCCCCCTCCCTACGCTCGGGGTATGAGCACGCCGGTGACCGACCCAGCGCGGGCCGCTTCGGCCGTGCGCACCGAGGCGGCGCACTCCGCGCTGCGGGCCGACATCCGCCGCCTCGGCACCCTGCTGGGCGACGAGCTGCGGGCCGAGGAGGGGGCGGAGGCGTTCGCGCTCGTCGAGCGGGTGCGACGGCTGGTCCGGGACGCCGACGGCGCGGCCGAGCTCGCCGAGCTCCTGCGCACCCTGGACGGCCGGACCGCCGCACTGCTCGCGCGTGCCTTCTCCACGTTCTTCGCGCTGGCCAACCTGGCTGAGCAGGTGCACCGGGGTCGGGACCTCGAGGCGGAGGCCGACAGGGGCCACGGACCGGTCGCGGAGGCCGTCGGCTCGCTGCGCGACGCCGACGCCGAGCTGGTGCGGACGGTCCTCGGTCGGCTGGAGCTGCGACCGGTGTTCACCGCGCACCCGACCGAGGCCTCGCGCCAGTCGGTGCTGCGCACCCTGCGCCGCATCGCCGACCTGCTGGACGCCGGGCTGCCCGACCCCGTGCTCGAGCGCCGGCTCCGCGAGCAGGTGCAGCTGCTCTGGCAGACCGACGAGCTCCGCGTCGGCAAGCCGCACGTCAGCGACGAGGCGAGGGCCGTCGTCTACTACCTGGACCAGATGGCCAGGGACGTGCTGCCGCGCGTGCTGGAGGAGCTCGAGGCCGGCCTGGCCGGGCTCGGGCTGCAGCTGCCGCCGGGCGCGGCGCCCGTGCGGTTCGGCTCGTGGGTCGGCGGCGACCGCGACGGCAACCCGAACGTGACACCGGGGACCACGCTCGAGGTCCTCCGGCTCAACGCCGACCACGCCCTGCGGCTGCAGATCGCGCTGGTCGACCAGCTCGTCGTCGAGCTCAGCGTCTCGACCCGCCACGCCGGCGTCAGCTCGGCCCTGCTCGAGAGCCTCGACCGCGACCGCGAGCTGATGCCGCACGTGCACGAGCGGTACGTGCGGCTCAACGCCGAGGAGCCGTACCGCCTGAAGCTGACGTACGTGCGGCACCGGCTGGTCGCGACGCAGGAGCGGCTGGCCGCCGGCACCGAGCACCGCGCCGGCCTGGACTACCTCGGGGCCGCGGAGTACCTCGCCGAACTCGAGCTGCTGCGCGACTCGCTGCGCGACAACGGTGGGGAGCTGATCGCCGACGGATCGGTCAGCCGGGTGCTGCGGACGGCACGCGCCGTCGGTCTCGAGCTGGCCGTGCTCGACGTGCGCGAGCACGCCTCCCGGCACCACGAGGCGGTCGGCTCGCTGCTCGACCGGCTGCACGAGCTCTCGCACCCGTACGCCGAGCTCGACCGCAGCTGGCGCACCGCGGTGCTGTCCAGGGAGCTGGCCGGGCGCCGCCCGCTGGTGCGCCCGGGTGCCGTGCCGGAGGTCGCGCGGCCGGTGCTCGAGGTCTTCGAGGTCGTGCGGGGTGCCCTCGAGGTGTTCGGGCCCGGCGTCGTCGAGAGCTACATCATCTCGATGGCGCAGGGCGTCGACGACGTCCTCGCCGTCGTCGTGCTGGCCCGCGAGGCGGGGCTGGTCGACCTGGCCGAGGAGAGCGGGTTCGCCCGGATCGGCGTCGTGCCGCTGTTCGAGACCGTCACGGAGCTGCGCAAGGCCGGTGAGCTGCTGCACGGCATGCTCAGCGACCCCTCCTACCGGCGCCTGCTGCAGCTGCGCGGCGACGTGCAGGAGGTGATGCTCGGCTACTCGGACAGCAACAAGGACGCCGGGGTGACGACGTCGCGGTGGGAGATCCAGCGCGCGCAGCGGCGGCTGCGCGACGTGGCGCAGCGGCACGGCGTGCGGCTGCGGCTGTTCCACGGCCGAGGCGGCTCGGTCGGCCGCGGCGGCGGGCCGGCTGCCGAGGCGGTCCTCGCCTCGCCGCACGGAGTGCTCGACGGCGAGATGAAGCTGACCGAGCAGGGCGAGGTCGTGTCGGACAAGTACGCGTTGCCGCGGCTGGCACGGCACAACCTCGAAGTGCTCGTCGGCTCGCTGCTGCAGGCCTCCGTCGTCAACCGGACGGCGCGCACCGACCCCCACGTGCTCGCCGGGTGGGACGAGGTCATGGACCTCGTGTCGGGGGCCGCGCAACGCCGGTACCGCGAGCTCGTCGATCACCCCGACCTGCCGGAGTTCTTCGCCGCCGCCACCCCGGTCGAGGAGCTGGCCGGCCTGAACATCGGGTCGCGACCGGCCCGCCGGCCCGGCGGCGGACCGGCCGGCATCGAGAGCCTGCGCGCGATCCCGTGGGTGTTCGGGTGGACACAGAGCCGGATGGTCGTGCCGGGCTGGTTCGGCGTCGGGACGGGCCTGTCCGCTGCCCGCGAGGCCGGGCTCGACGACGCGCTGCGCGAGATGGGCGAGCGCTGGCCGTTCTTCGCCTCGTTCCTCGGCAACGTCGAGATGACGCTGGTCAAGACCGACCTCACGATCGCCCGCCGCTACGTCGACGCGCTCGTCGAGCCGCGGCTGCAGCCGGTGTTCGACGTGGTCGTCGCCGAGCACGGGCGCACCCTCGAGGAGGTGCTGCGGCTGACCGGCGGCACCGACCTGCTCGCCGCGCACCCGCTGCTGCAGCGGACGCTGCGCGTGCGGGAGGCGTACCTCGCGCCGCTGCACGCGCTGCAGGTCGAGCTGCTGCAGCGCCGCCGCGCGGCGCTCGCCGAGGGCCGCGAGCCGGACGCCGACGAGCAGCGCGCGCTGCTGACGACCATCAACGGCATCGCCGCGGGGCTGCGCAACACCGGGTGAGCGGCGCGCCCGAGCCCTGTCGCTGCGGTGGACGCAGCGGGTGTCAGCGGCGGTCGCGGCGCAGCGCCGCCACCAGGCCGATGACGCCCGCCCCGAGCAGCAGCGCGGGGAACACGATGCCGGCGTCGACGTCGACGTCGAGCAGCGACACCAGGGCCACGCCGACGGCGAGCAGGCCGGCGACCAGGGAGACCGGGTCGACGGGGTGCCAGCCCAGCCGGCCGGGGGTCTGTGAGAGCTCATCCTGCCGGGACAACGCGCACCTCCAGCTCGCCGACGCCGACCTCGACGTCGAGCGTGACGTTGCGGCGCCCGGCCTCTCCGAGCGCGGTCTGGCGGTCCACGCCGGGACCGGTCTGCGTACGGACGCCGCCGTCGTCGGTGGGCGTGCGCAGCTCGCCGAAGCCGACCTCGGCGTCCAGGGCGACACCCAGGTCCTCGGGCACGAGCACCACCAGCTCGCCCGCGCCCACCCGCGCCTCGACCGTCACCCGGCGTTCGGTGCCGGCCAGCGGCCGCAGGTCGAGTGTCGCCGTCCCGGCGCCGAGGCTGTGCCGGCTCGAGCCGTCGACGGTCCACGTGCGCTCGCCGGTGCCGCTGCCGAACCTGCGGTCGACGTTGTCGGTGGCGGCGAGCGCCAGGCCGAGCGCGACGGCGAGCACGATCAGTCCTCGGGCGCGTCCCCAGCGGGCGCCGACCAGCAGCCCGACGCCGGTGACCAGGAGCGCGACCGCCAGCACGAGCGGGGCGTCGACCCCGTCGGCACCGAGCGAGCGCGCCAGCAGCAGCGTCCCGACGATCAGCGCCACGGCGCTCAGCGTGAGCGCGCCG
>DATMJH010000126.1:0-2367 GCA_035554015.1 Mycobacteriales bacterium | reverse complement strand
GTGAAGCGCAGCTCCGGGTCGGCGGTGAGGTTGCCGACCACGGTGATGATCGTGTCGCCTGCCACGGCGTTCTCCTTGTCCCTTCCGCCTCGTCAGCGGAGATCTCGGTGTCGTCGTGCGGGGTGCGCCCGGGTGGGCGCTCGCACTTCCTTCGGGGAAGGGGGGCGGTTCGCGGGTGCTCGCCGTCCTGCCGGGGGCAGTGTGGCGCGCGGGTCCGACAGGTGTGGGAGTTACCGGAGATCGGGGCGCAGGACCTTGGTCCGCAGCACCGACTCGTTGAGGTTGAGCTGGCGGTCCAGCTCCTTCATGACGTCCGGCTCGGCCGACAGGTCGACGACGGCGTAGATGCCCTCGACGTGCTTGTCGATCTCGAACGCCAGCCGGCGACGTCCCCAGACGTCGACGTTCTCGACCGTCCCGCCGCCCTGTCGGACGACGTTGAGGAACGTGTCGAGCGAGGGCTGGACGGTGCGCTCCTCGAGGTCGGGGTCGAGGATGACCATGAGCTCGTAACGACGCAAGACTGACCCACCTCCTCCTGTGGACTCGGCGGCCACGGACGTTCCGTGGCAGGAGGGTGTTCGCGTCGGCGAACCCGGCAAGGCTAGCAGCGCGCCGTCCGGGCCTCTTCCGCGCCGATCATGACCGTCGGGCGGCCGGCAGTGGTCAGTGGGCGGTCGGCCTGCCGTCAGTCGGCGGGCGCGGCGCGCAGCACGCCGCGGGCGGCCGGCTCCGCGAGCAGCACCCGCACGAGCAGCGACGCGACACCGAGCGCAGCGACCGCGGCGAGCGACGCGGGCAGGCCGAAGCCGCGCGAGGTGAGCGCGCCCGGCAGCGGACCGCGCAGCGCCTGCACCGGCGGCGGGCCGTCGGCGGCGTCGTCGACGGCCCCGGACTCGTGCTGCGGGAAGGCCGGGCCGTCGTCGGTCGGGGCCGGCAGGGGGACGTCGAGCGGCGCCGGGGCGGCGACGGCGGTGGACGGCGCGGGGGTGCGCGCCGTCTCGGGTGCCGGGGCGGGTGCCGGCGCCGGCTGCGCGGGCGGGGCCGGTGCGGGTGCCGCGGGCGCCGGCTGCGGTGCCGGGTCCGTCGACGTCCGCGGCGCGCTCACGACGATCCGGCCGAGCTGCTCGGTGCCGAGCGGTCCCGGCCCGCCGCGCCGGTCGATGAACAGGTAGGTGCCGGCGCTGCGGAAGACCACCGGCTCCGTGGACTGGCCGCCGGCGAGCAGGTCGGACTCGTACTGCCACGACGTGCTGCCGCCGCGCTGGGTCGCCGTCACCCGGTGCGGCGGTGCGAGCGGGCCGGTCTCGCCGTTGACGAACCGCACGCTGTCGCCCGGCGCCAGCGAGACGGCCGCCGGCGCCGAGGCGCTGAGCACGACGTCGACCGTGCGCGCGGCGGCGGCCGGCGTCGCCGTCCACGCCAGGCCGAGCGCGACGAGCGCCGCGACGAGCAGCGCGCCGGCGCAGCGCACGGCTCGGACGGCGGTCACGCCTGCCATGTTCGCACCGCAGCACGGTTCTCCTGCCCGCGACGGGAGTGATGTCGCTCGCGACGGGGCGCGATCGGGACGGGGGTCCCGCTGGGGGTCGTAGCCTCGACGACGTGCTGCGCATCGGTGCCCACCTCAAGACCGACGACCCGGCCGCCGGTGCCGCCGACCGTGCCGCCGACCTGGTGCAGGTCTTCCTCGGTGACCCGCAGGGCTGGAAGAAGCCGGTGGTGAGCGAGGAGATGGCGGCGCAGTGCGCGCAGCTGCGGGCCGACGGCGTCGACCTCTACGTGCACGCGCCGTACATCGTCAACGTGGCGACGTCGAACAACAGGATCCGCATCCCGTCGCGCACGATCCTGCTGCAGCACGCCGAGGCGGCGGCGGCACTCGGCGCAGCGGGGCTGGTGGTGCACGGCGGCCACGTGACCAAGGGCGACGACCCGGCGCTCGGCGTCGAGAACTGGGTGAAGACCTTCGAGCGGATGCCGTGCCCGCTGCCGGTGCTCGTGGAGAACACCGCGGGGGGCGACCTCGCGATGGCCCGCCGGCTCGACGCGATCGCCCGGCTGTGGGAGGGCATCGGCGGCTTCGACGGCGTCGGCTTCTGCCTCGACACCTGCCACGCGCACGCCGGCGGCGAGGAGCTGGTCGACGTCGTCGACCGGGTCAAGGCGATCACCGGCCGGATCGACCTGGTGCACTGCAACGACTCCCGCGACGCGTTCGGGTCGGGGGCGGATCGGCACGCGAACCTCGGCGCCGGGCAGATCGACCCGGACCTGCTCGTCGCGGTGGTGCAGGCCGCGGGCGCGCCGGTCGTCGTCGAGACGCCGGGCGGCGCCGAGGGCCAGGCGGCCGACATCGCCTTCCTG
>DATMJH010000125.1:0-8116 GCA_035554015.1 Mycobacteriales bacterium | reverse complement strand
CTGCACCACGGTCTCGACCCCGACGGCGCCCGCCCTGGACAGCCACTGCCACCTCGACCTCATGGACCTGCCGGTCCAGCAGGCCCTCGCCCAGGCGCGCGCCGTCGGGGTCGAGACCGTGGTGCAGGTCGGTGTCGACCTGGAGAGCTCGCGGTGGTCGGCGCAGGTCGCCGACGAGCACCGCGACGTCTGGGCGGCGGTCGCGCTGCACCCCAACGAGGCCGGTGCCGGTGCGGCGACCGACGAGGCGCTCCGGGAGATCGAGCAGCTCGCCGCGCTCCCGCAGGTGCGGGCGGTGGGGGAGACCGGGCTCGACCACTACCGGACCGGCCCGGAGGGACACCGCGCGCAGGAGGAGTCGTTCCGCGCCCACATCGCCATCGCCAAGGCGGCGAAGGCGGCGCTCGTCATCCACGACCGCGACGCGCACGACGACGTGCTCCGGGTGCTGCACGAGGAGGGCGCCCCCGAGCACGTGGTCTTCCACTGCTTCTCCGGTGACGCCGCCATGGCCCGGCACTGCGCCGACCGCGGCTGGGTGATGAGCTTCGCCGGGCCGCTCACCTTCACGGCCAACGACGCGCTGCGCGCGGCCGCCGCCGTCGCGCCGCTCGACCTGCTGCTGGTCGAGACGGACGCGCCGTTCCTCACGCCCGTGCCGTTCCGCGGCCGGCCGAACGCGCCGGCGCAGGTCGCGCTGACGCTGCGGACGCTGGCCGAGGTGAAGGCGGTGCCGGTCGAGCAGCTGTGCGCTGCCGTCACCGAGAACGGCCGGCGGGTCCTCGGTCTGTGACGAACGTCTGTGACGAACGTGTGACACCGGTGGAACTCGTCGGGGTGAGCGGGTTCACAGCTCCACGGGTTACCGCCTCCTGACCAGCGGTTTCTCCCCCACCGGACCCCTCTGGAGGGGCCTCCGGACGGCCTCGTTCCCCCACCCTGCGTTGCCGGGAGCCGCTTGCTGCCGTTAGCGTCTTGTCACAGTCACCGGTGTCGGGGCGGTTCGTCCCTGTCCGGCGGTGCTTCCCCGGTCCGTCTCCCGAGAGGCGGTCCGCACCGCCGTGGCCCCTAGACCGGGAAGAGCGACGTTCGGAGTCTCGTGTCCTACCGCACCACCCTGCTCGCCCGCCTGCGCGACGGCGTGCCCGGCCCCGTCTCGGGTGCCGCCGCCGTCCTGCGCCGTCCGGCCGTCCTCGTCGTCCAGGCGCTCGTGCTGCTGGCCCTGCTGGCCGGCACCGTCGCCTGGACGCTGACCGGCACCACCGTCGCGCTCGCCGTCGACGGCGAGGTGCAGGAGGTCGACCTGCGCGGCGGCACCGTCGCGGACGTGCTCGAGGCAGCCGACCTGACCGTCGGCGAGCACGACTCGCTCGTGCCGTCGGCCGACACGCCCGTCGAGGACGGCGACCGCGTCGTCCTGCGCCGAGGCCGCCCGCTCACGCTCACCGTCGACGGCGAGGAGCGCACCGTCTGGGTGACCGCGCTGTCGGTGGAGGAGGCGCTGGGGCAGCTCGACCTGCGCCAGTCCGGCCTGTTCCTGTCGGCGTCGCGCTCGCGCAGCATCCCGCTCGACGGGCTCTCGCTCGACATCCGCACGCCGAAGGCCCTGAAGATCGTCGCGGACGGGCAGACCCGTCCGGTCACCAGCGCCGCGGCGAACGTCGGCGCTGCGGTCGCGGAGGCCGGCATCACGCTCGGGCAGCACGACCGCGTCACACCGGGCGCCGCCGCGCCGCTGACCCCGGGCCTGACGATCCTCGTCCAGCGGGTGAAGATCGAGCAGGTCACCGAGCAGGTGGCGGTCCCCGCGCCGGTCGAGCGTCGGGAGGACCCGGACCTCGCCAAGGGCACCACGAGGGTGATCGAGGCCGGCAGCGCCGGCCTGGCCCGCCGCACCACCGAGGTCACGTACGTCGACGGCACGGTCGAGAGCCGCAAGGTCGTCGCCGAGCAGCGGCTGCGCGAGCCGACGACGCGCATCGTCGCGGTGGGTACGAAGGCGGTCACGACCAGCTCCGGGCCGCGGCAGAGCACCGGCGACGTCGACAGCCTGAACTGGGCGGCGCTCGCGAACTGCGAGAGCGGCGGCAACCCGCGCGCGGTCAGCTCGACCGGCAAGTACCGCGGCCTCTACCAGTTCTCGATGACGACCTGGCAGAGCGTCGGCGGTCAGGGCGATCCGATCGACAACTCCGCGGCCGAGCAGACCTACCGCGCGAAGATCCTCTACAAGCGTTCGGGTGCCGGCCAGTGGCCGCACTGCGGGAAGTACCTGTTCACGTAGTCGTGCCCGGCCGCCCGCCCGGCTCCTCGTCGAGGACGCCGGGCGGTCGCGCGTCTCGGGCAGGATGGTCGCCGTGCAGGGCCTGCTGACGGCGCCGGACGTCCGCGCCCTCGCCGACCGGCTCGGGCTTCGGCCGACCAAGACGCTGGGTCAGAACTTCGTCGTCGACCCGAACACGGTGCGCCGGATCGTCCGCGACGCCGGAGTGGGACCGGACGACGTCGTCGTCGAGGTGGGGCCGGGGCTGGGGTCGTTGACGCTCGGGCTGCTCGACGTCGCCGACCGCGTCGTCGCCGTCGAGATCGACCCCGTCCTGGCCCGGCAGCTGCCGGCGACCGTGGCCGAACGCCGGCCCGACCGCGTGGGCCGGCTGGAGGTCGTGGAGCAGGACGCGCTGCGGCTGACCGGTGTGCCGGGCCCGCCACCGACCGCCTTCGTCGCCAACCTGCCGTACAACGTGGCGGTGCCCGTGCTGCTGCGGCTGCTCGAGCAGCTGCCGACACTGCGGACCGGCCTGGTCATGGTGCAGGCGGAGGTCGCCGACCGCCTCGCGGCGCCGCCGGGCTCGCGCACGTACGGCGTGCCGTCGGTGAAGGCCGCCTGGTACGCGCACGTGCGCCGGGCCGGGGCGGTGGGCCGCAGGGTGTTCTGGCCGGCGCCGCACGTCGACAGCGGGCTGGTCGCGTTCTCGCGGCGGGAGCCGCCGCCCGGTGACCGCGCGGCCGTCTTCGCCGCCGTCGACGCCGCGTTCGCGCAGCGCCGCAAGACGCTGCGCGCCGCGCTGGCCGGGTGGGCGGGATCGGCCGACGCCGCCGAGCGCCGGCTGCGCGCCGCCGGCATCGACCCGTCCGCCCGCGGCGAGGTGCTGTCGGTCGAGGACTACGCCAGGCTCGCGGCGGCTGCGGGGTGAGCGGGCGCGGGTGGGACGCTGGCCATCCGCCCGACACCGCCGAGGAGGACGCGCTGCCCCGGACCCGCTCCCGCGTCGTCGTCCGCGCGCCCGCGAAGCTCAACCTGCACCTGTCGGTCGGCCCGCTGCGCGACGACGGCTTCCACGACCTCACGACCGTGTTCCACGCCGTCTCGCTCGTCGACGAGGTGACCGCGACGCCGGCGGACGCGCTGTCGGTGTCGGTGGCCGGCGAGGGAGCTGCCCACGTGCCGACCGACGAGCGGAACCTGGCGTGGCGGGCCGCCGCGCTGCTCGCCGAGCACACCGGTCGCATCCCCGACGTCGCGCTGCACGTGCGCAAGAGCATCCCGGTGGCGGGCGGCTGCGCCGGCGGTTCCGCCGACGCGGCCGCTGCGCTCGTCGCGTGCGACGCACTGTGGGCCACCGGGATGACCAAGGACGGCCTGGCGGCGCTGGGTGCCCGGCTCGGCAGCGACGTGCCGTTCGCCCTGCACGGCGGCACGGCGCTCGGCACCGGGCGTGGCGAGCGCCTGACACCGGTGCTCGAGCGCGGGCGCTGGTCGTGGGTGCTCGCGCTCTCCGACACGGGTCTGTCGACCCCCGCGGTGTACGGCGAGCTCGACCGGCTCCGCGAGACGGGACCGGTGCGGGTGTCGGGTGACCCCGCCGAGCTGCTGTCCGCCGTCCGCGCCGGTGACGCCGCAGGGCTCGGGCGGGCGCTGCACAACGACCTGCAGCCGGCGGCCCTGTCGCTGGCGCCGCGGCTGCGCCGCGTGCTGGCGGCCGGGCGCGAGCTCGGTGCGCTGGGCTGCCTGGTCTCCGGCTCGGGCCCGACTGTCGCGATGCTCGCCGCCGACGCCGACACCGCGGACCGGCTGGCCGCCCAGCTGGCCGCCGAGGGCGTCTGCCGGGCGGTGCGGCGCGCCGACGGCGCGGTGCCCGGCGCGCGCGTCGTCGAGGCGGCCTGAGTGGCCAACCTCGTCACCGTCGAGAAGGTGACCGTCGCGCACGGCGCGAGGACCCTGCTCGAGGGCGTCTCGCTCGGCGTCGGCGACGGCGACCGGATCGGCGTGGTCGGACGCAACGGCGGCGGCAAGACGACCCTGCTGCGCACCCTGGTGCGCAAGGAGCCGCCACTGTCCGGCCGGGTGGCGCACGTCGGCGGGCTGCGCGTCGGCACGCTCGCGCAGGACGTCCGGATCGACGCGACGGCGACGGTGCGCGAGGCCGTCGTCGGCGACACCGCCGAGCACGAGTGGGCCGGCGATGCCCGGGTGCGTGAGGTGCTCGACGGGCTCGGGCTGCATGCGCTGGGCCGGGGGGTGGACGGAGAGCACAGCTTCGACGCCGTCGTCGGCACGCTGTCGGGCGGCGAGCGCCGGCGGGTCGCCCTGGCCGCGCTCCTGGTGCGCGAGTGGGACCTCGTCGTGCTCGACGAGCCGACCAACCACCTCGACGTCGAAGGCGTCGCCTGGCTCGCGACGTGGCTGACGGCCCGCCGCGGCGCGCACGTCGTCGTCACGCACGACCGCTGGTTCCTCGACGAGGTCTGCACCACGACGTGGGAGGTGCACGACGGAGTCGTCGACTCCTACGACGGCGGCTACAGCGCGTACGTGCTGGCGCGCGTCGAGCGCGACCGGCAGGCCGCGGCGGCCGAGCAGCGCCGGCAGAACCTGGCGCGCAAGGAGCTTGCGTGGCTGCGGCGGGGCCCGCCGGCGCGCACGAGCAAGCCGCGGTTCCGCATCGAGGCGGCCAACGCGCTCATCGCCGACGAGCCGCCGCCGCGCGACGACGTCGCCCTGCAGCGCTTCGCCGCCGCCCGCCTCGGCAAGGACGTGTACGACGTCGAGGACGTCTCGCTGACCCTCGGCGGGCGGCGGCTGCTCGACTCCGTCACCTGGCGCGTCGGACCGGGGGAGCGGACCGGCATCGTCGGCGTCAACGGCGCCGGCAAGTCGACGCTGCTCGCGCTGCTGACCGGAGACCGCCGGCCGGACGAGGGGCGGGTGAAGGTGGGCGCGACGGTGCGCGTGGCGCACCTGTCGCAGGAGGTGGCCGAGGTCGACCCGGCGCTGCGGGTGCTCGAGGCGGTCGAGGACGTCGCGCGCGTCGTCGACGTCGGTGGACGGGCGACGACCGCGTCCTCCCTGTGCGACCGGTTCGGCTTCACCGGCGAGGCCCAGTGGACCCGCGTCGGTGACCTGTCGGGCGGCGAGCGCCGCCGGCTCCAGCTGCTGCGGCTGCTCATGACCGAGCCGAACGTGCTGCTGCTCGACGAGCCGACCAACGACCTCGACATCGACACGCTGACGGCGCTCGAGGACGTGCTCGACGGGTGGCCGGGCACGCTGCTCGTCGTCAGCCACGACCGGTACTTCCTCGAGCGGGTGACGACGTCGACCGTGGCGCTGATGGGCGACGGGCGCCTGGCGGCGTTGCCCGGCGGCGTCGAGCAGTACCTGGCCGAGCGGGTGCGGCGGGAGGCACCGGCCGCGCCGGCCCGGCAGCGCACCGGCGACACCCGCGCGGCGAAGAAGGAGCTCACGCGGCTCGAGCGGGAGCTGACCAAGCTGGAGCGGGAGGAGGCCCGCCTGCACGCGGCGCTGGCCGAGCGGGCCACCGACGCCGACGCCGTGCTGGCGCTCGACGCGGAGCTGCGTGCGCTCCAGGCCCGCCGTGGCCAGCTGGAGGACGCCTGGCTGGAGCTGTCCGACGCGGTGTCGTGACCGACGCGGTGTCGTGGCCGAGGCTGTGGAGTGCCTGCTGCGGTTGCCGTGCCCCCGTTACCCGACGGGAGGGCTCCCGACGGCCTCGACGGGCGCGGCAACCGCACGAGCCCCTCCGCGCTGCGGCACGTAGAGCTCGCCGGTCACCTCGTCCCAGTCGGGCACGCGTCCGACGGTGCGGCCCCGGTCGCGCAGCAGCCGGGCCAGCGTGACGCCGTCGCGCAGCGCCGCGCCGCCCGGGTCGTTGTTGGTGTAGACGAACACGTCCTCGTCGTCGGACCACGTCTCGCAGAGCAGGTCGGCCCAGCGCGCCAGCACGGCCTCGTCGTACGGCCAGACGTCCTCACCGCCACCGGCGTGCAGCCGCAGGTAGCCCCAGCCGGCCGTCCGCCACAGCGGCGCGACCGGCTCGCTGCCGCGGTCGGCCCAGCACAGCGCCGCGCCCTGTCGCGACAGCACCTCGCGCAGCTCGGGCACCCACCACGACGGGTGCCGCGGCTCGACCACCAGCCGGGTGCCCGGCGGGAAGAACGACAGCGTCCGGTCGAGCCGCTCGGCCTCGAGCTGGAGGTCCGGCGGCAGCTGCACCAGGACCGGTCCGAGCCGGTCACCGAGGCCCGTCGCCCGCTCCATCAGCCGGGCCACCGGCTCCTCCGGCTCGCGCAGCCGCTTGATGTGCGTGAGGTAGCGCGACGCCTTCACCGTGACGACGTAGTCCGACGGCGTGCGCGCGCGCCAGGCCTCGAAGACCTCGCGGGCCGGCAGCCGGTAGAAGGAGTTGTTGAGCTCCACGGTCTGCCAGCGCGCGCAGTGGTGCTCCAGCCACAGCCGCTGCGGCAGCCGAGGCGGGTAGAAGCGGCCGCGCCAGTCGCGGTACTGCCAGCCGGAGGTGCCGACGAGGAACGGCATGCGGTGGTCCGTACCCGGCTCGGGTGCAGTCGATCACGTCGAGGCGTGACTGGACCTGATCGGGGCAGCACGCCGCCGTCAGCACACCGACCAGGGAGGATCCCGTGACACACGGATCGCACGAGGTGGGTCGCGCCGGAGCGCGCTCCCTCAACCAGATGCTCGCGCTGGGCTTCGGCGCCGTCTACACGCTCGTCGCCGTTCTCGGGTTCTTCGTGGCGGAGACGTTCGCCGGCACCGGTCAGGAGGAGAACGGCCAGATCTTCGGCCTGTTCCAGGTGAACCACCTGCACAACCTCGTGCACCTGCTCATCGGCGTCGCGCTCATCGCCGCCGCGAAGCGGCACGACACCGCCCGAGGGGCCAACCTCGCGATCGGCGTCACGTACGTGGCGCTCGCCGTCATCGGCCCGTTCCTCACCGGCACCGACCTCAACATCGTGGCGCTGAACGCGCCCGACCACTGGCTGCACCTCGCCTCCGGGCTGGCGCTGGCCGGGGTCGCGCTCGCGGCCGACAGGGGCGGCGCCCGCACCACGGTCTAGAGCCGCGGTCCAGCGGCGCCCAGGACGGGAGCGGCTCGCGTGAGCCGCTCCCGTCGCGTGCGTGACTCAGGGGCGGGCCGGCACCGTGAGCTGGGGGTCGGTCTGCAATGCCGACAACCCGTTCCAGGCCAGGTTCACCAGGTGCGCCGCGACGTCGTCCATGACCAGGTTCGGGTCGTTCTCGCGGGCGTCCAGCCACCACTGCCCGGTCAGGGCGACCATGCCGACGAGCGCCTGCGAGTAGAGCGCGGCCAGCGTCGTCCGGAAGCCGCGAGCGGCGAACTCCCGGTCGAGGATGTGCTCCACCCGCTGGGCGACGTCGCTGATGATGGTCGCGTAGCCGCCGGTGTCCTCCATCGGCACCGGCGACTCGCGCACCAGGATGCGGAACCCGTCGCTCTCGTCCTCGACGTAGCGCAGCAGCGCGAGCGTCGCCTGCTCCAGCAGCGTCCGCGGGTCGCCGCCGGTGAGCGCCGCGGTGAAGCTGCTGATGAGCCGCTGGACCTCGCGGTCGACCACCACCGCGTACAGGCCCTCCTTGCCGCCGAAGTGCTCGTACACAACGGGTTTCGAGACCCCGGCACGCAGCGCGATCTCCTCGACCGAGGTGCCGTCGTAGCCGCGGGCGGCGAACAGCCCCCGGCCGACGTCGAGCAGCTGCTCGCGCCGCTGGGCGCCGGTCATGCGGACGCGCGCGGGAGTGCTCACGCGGGCAGTGTCCCGCGCGCGTCCGCAT
>DATMJH010000124.1:0-8881 GCA_035554015.1 Mycobacteriales bacterium | reverse complement strand
CTGGTACCGCTCGGCCGGCTCCTTGCGCAGCAGCCGCAGCGCGTCGAGGCTGCGCTGCTCGCCGAACTGCTCGGGGGCGCTGTCGTCCGCGACGTCCACGCGCAGCGCCGCGGCCAGCGACGGCAGCGCCTGCGCGGCGGCGGTGACCTGCTCGCCGAGCTCCTCGCGCAGTCGCTCCGCCAGCGCCGGGTCGCGCTCGAGCACGGCCTGCAGGCCGTCCGCGACGCCGTGCAGCAGCGTGAAGGGCCGCGCCCCCGACTGCGCCACGCCCTGCCCGTGCAGCACCGTCACGCCCTCGCGTGCGGCCGTCTGCGTCATCTCGGCCAGCAGCCGGCTCTTCCCGCCGCCCGACTCGGCGTCGAGCACCACGAGCCCGGACCCGCCGGCGGCGACCTCACCGAGCAGTGTCGTCAGCGCCCGCAGCTCGGCGTCCCGCCCGACGAAGGCGGGGTCGGTGAGCGTGCGCCGCTGGTCCAGCCGCCCGATGACCAGCCGCGGCTCGCTCTCGCCCGCCTCGACCGCGTCGTGCAGCGCCGTGAGGTCGGCGGCCAGTGCGGACGCCGACTGGTACCGCTCGGCCGGCTCCTTGCGCAGCAGCCGCTGCAGCACCTCGTCGACGGCGCGTGGCACGGCGTGGCCGGAGTCGCGCAGCTCGGGCACGACCATCGACAGGTGCTGCCGCAGCACGTCCCCGACCGTCGGACCCGGGAACGGCGGCGCGCCGCTCAGCGCCTCGTAGAGCAGCACGCCGAGCGAGTACAGGTCCGACCGCTCGTCGACCGGCGACGACAGCAGGCCGGCGGCCTCGGGCGCCAGGTAGCGCACGGTGCCGACCAGCTCGTCGCGGATCGACTCGTCGAGCCAGGCGCTGCGCGCGAAGCCGAAGTCGATGAGGGCGACGGCGCCGCCGTCGGCGTCGTCCAGGACGACGTTGGCGGGCTTGACGTCGCGGTGGTTGACGCCCGCGGCGTGCGCCACCTCCAGCGCGGCAGCGACCTCCGCGCCGACGCGCAGCGCCGTCGCCAGGGGCAGCGGTCCGTCGTGCAGCCGCTGCTCGAGCGTGCGGCCGGGCAGGAACGGCTGCACGAGGAACAGCCGGCCGGCGGCCTCCCCGGCGTCCACGAGCCCGGGCAGGCCTGACCCGGTGAGCTCGCGCAGCACGCGCGTCTCGTGCTCGAAGCGCAGCCGCGCCGCGGCGTGCACGTGGTCGAGCGCGATCGTCTTGACGACGACGCGGCCGCCGGTCGGTGCGTCGTCCGCCAGCCAGGTCTCCACGCCGTTGCTTCGCTTGAGGCAGCGCAGCAGCCGGTAGCGGTCGGCGAACGGCTCGGCGGGAGTGCGGGCGGCGAGGACCGACGCGCCGACGTCGACCGCCTCCACGACCCTCCGTCCGGACCACCGGAGGGCCGCGTGCCCTCGTCGCGCTCATCGTCTGCGATGGGTCGCCGGGGCGGAATAGTCAGATCGGGCGGGAGAGGTGGGAAGCGTCCTGCTCCGTCTGCCGGTCAGCCGGCCGCCGAGCGGACCACGACGACCGGGCAGGGCGCGTGCTGAGCCACCGACGTGCTCGTGGAGCCGAGGAGCAGGCCGGTGAACCCGCCGCGGCCGCGAGAACCGACGACGAGCAGGTCCTGGGGCTCGACCAGGTGGAGCAGCGCCGCGGCGGCGTGCCCGGGCACGACCTCCGGCTCCACCCGCACGGCCAGCTCCGCCGGCACCGCGGCACGCAGCGCGCTGCGCTCGTTCTCCTCCAGCTGCGCCAGCGACGCGCTCAGCGCGCCGGGCGGGCTGTCGAGCCTCCAGGTGGGCTCGCGCACGAGCACCGGCACGAGCACGGCGCCGCGCGCGGCGGCGGCGCGCGCCGCCCACTCCAGCGCCGCCGCGGCGGCCGGTGAGTGGTCCACACCGACGACGACCCGCGCCGGGCGGCGACCGGGCGCCCGGGGCTCCGGCACGACGGCCACCGGCGCGTGCGCGTGGTGCAGCAGCGACCCGCTGACCGAGCCCAGCACCGCCCGCGACAGCGCGCCGTGCCCGCGCGTCCCGACGACGACGAGGTCGGCGTCGCGCGATGCCTCGGTGAGCACCGCGGCGGGGGCGCCGCGCACGGCGACGGCGTGGGCGTCGACGCCGTCCGCAGCCGGCACCGCGTCGGTCGCCTCCTTGAGCACCTCCTGGGCCGTCGCGAGCGCCGCGCTCGCCACCGCCTCCGCGCGCTCCTCCATCGCCACGGCGATCGGGTAGCCGGCGGTGACCGGGTCGACCCACGCGTTGACGGCGGTGACCGGCCGCCCGCGGCGCAGCCCCTCTGCCAACGCCCACTGCGCCGCAGCCCGCGCGGCCGCGGAGCGGTCCACTCCGACGACGATGCCCTTCATCGCGCCCTCCCGTCGTGACCGGCGGCGCCGTCGCGCCGCCCTCGTCCACGGTGCCTGCGCACGCGCACTCCTTGGCAGGGCAGGAGGACCTCAGCCCGCGGGACCTACGGCCCGGTGGTGGCGCTGCACGGCGGCCCCGAGCACTGCCAGCCCGACCGCCAGCGCGACCAGGGCGAGCACGCCGCGCGGCGGGAAGACGTGGTGGCGCAGGAACGGCCAGCACGACGCGACCGCGACGAGCCCGCCGACCGGTGCGAGCGCGCTGCCCGTGCGACGCCACAGCACCGCCGCGGTGACGGCCAGCCCGACCGCGAGCAGGAGGACGCCCGCCGCACCGAGCGGGTCGCCGACGTCGTACAGGTCCTCCACCGGCGGGCGGGCGTCGCCGCGGGCGGCCGTCCGAGCCATCTGATGACCGGCTCCGATGCCGGCGATGCTGTCGAGCGCGGTGTACAGCACCGCGAACGCCGCACCGGCGCCCCGCGCCACCCACGCGAGCACGCCGGGCTGCCCGAGCAGCAGCAGCCAGAGCGTCGCGCCGACGAGCGGGAACAGCGGCAGCAGCACCAGGTGCACCGCCTCCCACCGCGCTGCGGTCTCGGGCGTGAGGAACACCGGGTGGGCAAGGCCCGCCGCCGCGACGGCCAGGGGCGGCACGGCGACGAGGACGGGCAGCAGCCGCCGGGGCAGGGACAGCATGCGGCGAACGTAGGCGCTCGCTGCCCGCACCGCCCGCCGGAGCGGCCGGGTGCTGCGCGGCCGGCCGTCGCCGCCGGAGCGGGGTGCTGCGCGGGCGGCCGTCGCCGCCGGAGCGAGTGGGTGAAGCACGCGAGCGCCGGCGTCTGACGAGCCGGCGGCCCGTCACTTCCGCTTGCCGCCGCCCTTGCCGTTGCCCGGGCCGCCGTCCGCCGAGCCGTCGCCGGTCGTGCCGTCGCCGGTCGTGCCGTCGTCGGTCGTGCCGTCGTCGTCACCACCGCCTCCGCCGTCGCCGGCACTGCCGTTCCCGCCGCCCGGCTGGTCCGGCTCGTCGTCCTGCGAAGGCGTGGGCGCTCTCGGCGCCGGTGCCGCGCTCGTCGCCGCCGGATCAGCCGCGACGACCGACGGCGGCACCGCCGCCAGCGGCGGCAGGTCGACCACCGGCGCACCGGCGAGCGCCGCGCGCATGGCCTGCGCCCAGATCGGCGCCGGCAGGCTGCCGCCGTACACCTGCCGGTAGTGGCGGCCGGCGATGGTGACGTCCTTCAGCTCCGTCGGCACCGGGGTGCCGACCCACACGGCCGCCGCCAGCTGTGGGGTGAAGCCGACGAACCACGCCGCCTTCGAGCCGTTGGTGCTGCCGGTCTTGCCGGCAGCCGGGCGTCCGATGGACGCGCCCTTGCCGGTGCGGCCGGGCAGCGGTCCGTCGACGACGCCGCGCAGCACCGACGCCACCGTGTCGGCGACGTCGCGGCGCAGCACCTGCCGGCACGGCTGCTCCGGGAGCGGCAGCGCCGCGCCGCGGGCGTCCCGCACCTCCAGCACCGCGCGCGGCGGGCAGTACCGGCCGTGCGCGGCGAAGGTCGCGTAGGCGGCCGACATGGCCAGCGGGCTGACCTCGTTGGTACCCAGGACGAAGGAGCCGCCACGGTGCAGCGGCGCGCTCGGCGTCCCGCCCTCGAACTGCCGCACCCCCATGGCCTCGGCGAGCTCCGCCGGGCGCTCGACGCCGGTGCGCTCCTCGAGCTGCACGTAGAAGGTGTTGACCGAGCCGTGCGTGCCGCTCACCAGGTTGAACGTGCCGGCCTGCGAGTCGCCGGCGTTGCTGACCTCGTAGGGCAGTCCGCAGCGGCCGCCGTCGCAGGTGGTGAACACCGTCGACCGGTACTCGTTCGGCGACGGGAACGCCGTCGAGAGCGGGATGCCCTGCTCGACGGCGGCGGCCAGCACGAAGGGCTTGAACGTCGAGCCGGCCTGCATGCCGCTCGAACCGCCGAGCGCGAGGTTCAGCTTGGTCTTGCCCGGGCCGTCGTCCTCGCTGAACTCGCGGTTCACCGCCAGCGCCTTGACCAGGCCGGTGCCCGGCTCGACGGCCGTGAAGGCGGACGCCACCCCCGACGGGTCGGTGCGCGGCACGCGCTGGTCGATCGCCGCCTGACCGGCGGCCTGCACCGTCGGGTCGAGGCTGGTGCGGATCGTCAGCCCGCCGCCGAGCAGCCGCTGCTGGCGCTCCTCCCGCGTGCGACCGAGCGCCGTCCCGACCTCGGTGTCCTCGAGCAGGCGGCGCACGTAGTCGCAGAAGAACGGCGCCGTGACGTCGGCGGCTTCGCAGCCGCTGCCGACCGGCCGCAGACGCAGCTGCACCGGCGTCGCGGCGGCCTCGGCGCGCTGCTGCTCGGTGATCGCACCGACGTCCACCATGCGCTCGAGCACGACGTTGCGCCGCACCGTCGCCGCCTCGGGGTTGCTGACCGGGTCGTGCCGGCCCGGGCTCTGCACCAGGCCGGCCAGCAGCGCGCTCTCCGCGAGGGTGAGCTGGTCGACCTTTCTGCCGAAGTAGAAGCCCGCGGCGGTGCCCACGCCGTACACGCCGTTGCCGAAGTAGGCGATGTTGAGGTACCGCTGCAGGATCTCGTCCTTGCTCAGCTCGCGCTCGAGCCGCAGCGCGTAGCGCGCCTCGCGCAGCTTGCGGTCGACCGAGGTCTCGCGTGCCCGGTCCTGCTCCTGCTCGCTGTCGGCTGCCTGCACCAGCGCGTTCTTCACGTACTGCTGGGTCAGCGTGGAGCCGCCCTCACGCACCTCGCCGGCGCTGCTGTTGCGCACGGCGGCGCGCAGGGCGCCCTTGACGTCGACGCCGTTGTGCTCGTAGAACCGCGCGTCCTCGATGGCGAGCAGCGCGTCGCGCATGACCTGCGGCACCTGCGCGAGCTCGACCGGCACGCGGTTCTCGAGGAAGAACGTGGCGAGCCGCGAGCCGTCGGCCGCGAGCACGGTGGTGCGCACCGGCAGCGGCGCGTCCTCCAGGTCGCTCGACAGCACGAGGAAGTCGTCGGCCTTGTCGCGCACGACCAGACCCGTCGCACCGACGACGGGCAGCACCAGACCGGCGACGAGCACGCCGCACAGCGCGCTGACGACGGCGAGCAGGCCGAGCCGCGAGCGGCGGGATCGCGGCCGCTCCTCTGCAGGCTCGAGCGCCGCCCAGTCGGGCATCATGCCCAGCCCTCTACCCGGACGACCACGACTTCATGGCCGCCGGCGGGGTGACCACCGACCGACAGCGACCGGAGGGGTCAGTGGTTGCGGAGCGCGTCGATGAGCTCGCCCTTGTCCATCTTCGAGCGGCCCTCGATGCCGATCTCCTTGGCGCGGTCCATGAGGTCGGACTTCGTCCAGTCGTCGTAGCTGCCGGACTTCCCGCCCTTGGAGCCGGTCTTGGACCGGGAGGAGCCGGCGGACGCGTTCGAGATGCGGGCGGCCTTCTCCTTGCTGGCGCCCTCGCGCCGCAGGGCCTTGTACTGCTTCTCGTCCTTGATGGCGTTGTTCGGCATCGCGCACCTCCGTGAGCCTGCTGCGTGTCCAGCTGTCCGTCGCTGTCCGTACCCCGTTCTCGGTGCCCTGCCCGCGGCCGTGCCGAGGAGTCCTGGCCGAGAGGCCGAACCGCCTCCCGCACGTCCCTCGCGCGCCGCTGCCGGTCCGGCCGGCGCCTCGTCCCCAGGAGAAGCCCTGTGATCGCGCTGTCCCGCCGCAACGTCGTCGCCGGAGCGCTGCTCGGCGTCGTCGGCATCACCGTGCCCGTCGCCATCGCCGCCGAGGAAGGTGGCGGCACGCCGGCGAACAAGGCGGTGGCGGCCGGGTCCACGATGGAGGTCGTCTCGCCGCAAGAGACGGTCACGTTGCTGAGTGCCACCCTCAAGACCTCGAAGCCGACGGACCTGCTGATGTCGGTGTCTCTCGAGTGCTCGCTGTTTCACGCGGCTGCTCACCGACAACGACAACCCGTCGTCGATGTCCCAGGCGTCGGTCGTCGCCTGGCTCGAGATGGACGGCGCGATCGTTCCGATCGAGAGCGCCAGCGCTCCTCCGCAGGACGGCTCGTCGCCGCCGGCCGGCAACGACGAGGACAAGGTGACCTTCTGCGACCGCGAGTACCAGCGCACGGTGACCGATCAGGAAGATCCGACCGACGGCATCGACGGAGAGGACGACTACATCCGCACCAAGTCCTCGCACGCCTTCAACTGGGTCAGGCTCAACGCGGGCAGCGGCCTGCACACCATCGAGCTGAAGGCCGAGATCCTCGCCGAGTCGACCGCGGAGGGCTTCGCAGAGGCGATCGTCGGCAACCGCACCCTCCTCATCGAGCCGACCAAGATGGCGAACAACGCCGTCATCTCCGACAGCGGTACGTCGACCAGCGGGAAGTAGCCCCGGCGAAGGGGCGGCGTCGGGCCCGCCCCTCAGCGGCCGTCCTCCGGGACGTTGGTGTCGACGGTGCGCGCCTCGACCACCCGCTTCGCGTCGTGCGCCGGCAGGCTCGCGTCGTCGCCGAGCCCGTAGGCCTCGGCCAGCCGGTCGTCGAAGACGCGCACGAAGCCGGCGACCTGCACGACGTCGTCCTGCCGCACGCGGTCGTGCCGGTTCAGGACGAGCACCGGTCGGTCGGTGGCGCCGTCGGCCGGGCGCAGCTCGAACGCGCCGGGCCCGAGCACGCGGACGACGACGCCCTTCATGGACAGCCGGTCGCCCACGCGCGCGGTGTCCAGGTCGACCGTCCCGCTGACGTCGCCGGTCAGCTCCTCCGCGCTCACCCCGGCCCGGGGCGCGGCCGCCTCACTGCCGCACCCGGAGAGGACGACGACGACCCCGAGGGCGACCGCAGGCAGCCAGCGTGAAGGCATGGCGTGGTTCGTGCCCGTCCGGGCTGACCGGCGTGTGGCGAACGCGCGACGAGTCGGTGGCAGAACGGGACGAGTCAGGCTGCGCGATGTGCCGCCGACGTCGCACCGGCGGCCGGTCATCGGCCACTGGACGGAGCCCGTCGCGCGGATACGGACCACCTGGCAGCTACGCGCCGCGTCGTCTCACCGTCGCGCCCGGCCACGACCGCTGCAGCGACCGGTCCGAGGGCTCGAGGTCGACCGTCAGCGGCTGCGGCACGCCGCTGCGGTCGAGCACCGTCACGGGCCCGAAAGTCAGGTAGAAGTGGCCGGTCGGCTGTGGGGCGCGGTAGAAGCCGGTCGCCCGCGTGACGACGAAGCCGAGCGCAGCGAGGTCAGCCACCCGTTCCGGCGTGATGCCGTGCACCGTGCCGGCGGTCAGCCACTCGTGCCCATGGTCGAGGCCCCACTGGCGCACGGCGTCACTGGCCGACCGCAGGGGCGCCGGCACCGAGTCGTCGGCCCACCCCCACACCCAGTCGCGTGCCGAGCCGGTTCCGCTGCACCGGCCGAGCACCTGCACGGGCGCCTCGACGACACGGTCGCGAAAAGTCCAGCGCAGGACACCCGCCGACTCGTCGAGCTCGCAGCGATCGGCGCTGCCCGCGCCCCACCGTGCCCGGTGCGCGCGAGCCGAGCGGTCGATGAGCTCGCGTCCCTGGGCCGCCAAGACGTCAGGCCGCGTGACCTGACGTCGCAAGAGCGACATGTCAGGACGGTAGTCCCGTTCCTGCCACCTCGACCAGAGTGGACCGAGCGCCGAGGGGACGGCGACGCTGGCGGCGACTCCGTGTCGAGGATGACCGGAACGGGGTGGGGGTGGGACGAGCCGGCCTGTAAGCCGGGTTCTGTTCCCGACCGGTCTCGCGACCGGCCGGGCGACGGCCATCCATCTGGGACCGCTGTTGCCAGCGGCCTCGTGCGGTCCACCCCCGAGCTCGGGCGGGCAGCCCTCGAGCGCTCGGGCAGCACAGCCTTGCGGCTGGGCCTCTCGACCTTGCTCCGGGTGGGGTTTGCCGAGCCGCCCGGGTCACCCCGGGCGCTGGTGGTCTCTTACACCACCGTTTCACCCTCACCTCCGCGGACGGAGGCGGTCTGCTCTCTGTGGCACTTTCCCGCGGGTCGCCCCGGGTCGGTGTTGCCGACCACCCTGCCCTGTGGAGCCCGGACTTTCCTCAGCACCTGGAGGGTGCCGCGGCCGTCCGGCCGACTCGTCCCGGGGACAACGTTACGCCCACCGCCGGCCGCCGTCACGCCTTGATCGCCGGGGACGCCACGCCGGCGGACGTCGACCCGGCAGGGCGTCCCCGGTGATCACGGGGCGGGAGCGGGGGCAGCGAGCGCGTCACCAGCGGTGGGCGACGTCGACGACGAGCCGCGAGCCGTCGCCCGGCCCGTCGAGCACGAAGACCCGGAACGGCAGCCGGGCGCGCACACCGAGGCCGAGCGAGGTGTACCCCTCGTACGAGCCGGCCCAGGCGACCTGGCGGAAGGTGCGCCACCCGGCGACGTCGACGAGTTGCCGACGGTCGGCAGGCACGTACGTCGGCCGGTAAGACGCATCGTGGGCAGGCGCGTTCACGGTCA
>DATMJH010000123.1:0-4913 GCA_035554015.1 Mycobacteriales bacterium | reverse complement strand
CGTCCGGGCCGACGTCCGGGCCGACGTCCGGGCCGGGACCGGCGGCGCCCACGACGGCCGCCCGCGAGCTGGCCGAGACCGGGCCGGTGCTGCTCCTTCCGGCAGCCGGCGCGGCGCTCGCCGTCGCCGTCGCCCTGCTGGCCCGCCGCCGCCGCTGACCGCCCGCCCTCCGTCCGACACCGCTCCACCCGCCCTCCGACGGGAGCCCTCCCGACGGGTCCGACGGCGCCTGAACCCGTCGGGAGCCCTCCCGTCGGGTCGTCGTCGGCTGTGCGACGGGAGCCCTCCCGACGGGTCCGACGGCGGCTGAACCCGTCGGGAGCCCTCCCGTCGGGTCAGGTGCGGGCGTAGCAGACGTCGGTGAGTGCGGTCTCGAACCCCAGACGGGTGTAGGTCTTCACCGCCGCGGTGTTGCTGTCGTCGACGTAGAGGATCACCTCGTTCAACCCGCGGTCGCGCAGCGAGTGGAGCCCGAGCAGCGTCAGCGCCGGCCCGAGGCCGCGGCCCTGCTCCGCGGGGTCGACGCCGACGACGTACACCTCGCCGACCGGCTCGTGGCCGTGCTCGTGCCCGCGATCCCGGTCGTCGTCCCGGCCGCCGCCGTGCACCTTGGTCCAGTGGAAGCCGACCAGGCGCGGCTGTCCGCCCTCACCGGCCCGCTCGGCCAGGAAGAACCCGGCCGGGTCGAACCACGGCTCGGCCAGCCGCAGGTCGAGCTCCTTGCGCGTCCAGCGGCCCTGCTCCGGGTGGTCGGCGAAGGCGCGGGCGTTCACCTCGAGCCAGCGGTCCTCGTCGCGGCCGACCTCGAACGTGCGGACCCGGACGCCGTCGGGCAGCCGGACCTCGGGCAGCGGGTCGGCGAGCGAGCGGCGCATCTGGAGCAGCACCCGCGTCCGCGCGAACCCGAGGTGCTCGGCGAGCGCACCGGCAGCCGCCGAGTCGCCGTGCGCCCACAGCCGCAGCCGGCCGTCGGGCGTGCGGTCGACGAGCGCCTCGACCAGGCGGCGCCCGTGCCCTCGCCCGCGCGCGTCCGGGTCGACCGCGAGCTCGGCGCTCGAGCCGGCGACCCGGTCGGTGACGTCCAGGTGCGCGTAGCCGACCAGCCGGTCCTGCTCGCGCACCAGCGCGTGGTGCACGCCGACGTCGCCGCCGCCCGGCAGGTGCAGCAGCACGTGCTCCGAGAGGGGGCCGACGCCGTCGGCCCGCGTCACGCGGTCGACGAGTCCGCGCACCGCCTCGACATCGGGCGGTGAGAGCCGGTCGAGGACCGCGACGTCGGGCACGGCAGGAACGCTACGGCGTCGTCGGGGTGGTCACGGCGTCGTCGGGGCGGGCTCGGCCGGCGACGCCGCGGGCTCGGCCGGCGGCGGCGCGGGCTCAGCCGCCGGCGCCGGCGTGGGCGTGCGGCGGGCGACGCCGAGCAGCTCGGAGTAGTCGTCGCGGTCGACCGGCGCCTCGGTGAGCGAGCTGTCGCCCCGCGGCACCTGGATGTCCCGACCGTTCGCCCGGAACCGCACGCCGTCGATCTCCGGGCGGCCGGTCAGCGTCGCGACGATCTGCGCGAACGCCTGCACCTGCACCTGCTCGTTGAGGCCCTCGAGCGTGACGACGGCGATGCCGTCCTTCACCTCCAGCCCCTCGATCGACACCGCCGTGGGGATCGAGCTCGACAGCCCGGCCCGGCGCTCGGTCTCGGTGACGCCGTCGAACAGCGTGCTCAGCACCCGCCGCGGGGTGCCGGGCAGCTCGACGGCGCGCGCCACCGGCACCAGCCGGTCGCCGCGGACGAACCAGAGCTCCACGGCCAGGTCACCCTGCTGCGGCGGCGCGACGTCGCGGTCGAACACCCGGAACGGCGCCGAGTCGCGGTCGAGCGCGGTGGGCGCGTCGTCCTCCGGGACGCCGCAGCCGGCCACCAGCGCGACCGCTGCGAGCAGCGCGAGCAGGAGCCGCTTCACGAGCCCTCCCGGGCCGGCAGCTCGACGACGAAGCGCGCGCCGCCGCCGGGGCGGTCGGCGATCTGCACCGATCCCCGGTGGGCCAGCGCGTGCTGCTTCACCAGCGCGAGGCCCAGGCCGGTGCCGTCGGTGCCGCCGCGGGCGCTCGCCGCCCGGCCACGGGCGAACCGGTCGAAGACCAGCTCGCGCTCGTCGGGCGGCACGCCCGGCCCCTCGTCGTCGACCTCGAGCCGCACGAGCACCGGGTCGGTGCAGATGCCGACCCGCACCGCCCCTCCGCCGTGCCGGTCGGCGTTGTCGAGCAGGTTCACGAGGATCTGCTCGAACCTGCGCTGGTCGACCTCCGGCCGGCTGCCGTCGCCGGTGACCTCGATCTGCTCCTCGGTGAGCCCGCGCTGCCTGGCGATCCCGCGCACCAGCCCGACGACGTCGGTCGGTCGGCGCTCGGCCGGCAGGTCGGACCGGGACAGCACGAGCAGGTCGCTGACCAGCTGCTCGAACCGGGTGACCTCCTCGGTCAGCAGGTCGACAGCGGCGGCCGTGCGCGGCTCGAGCGAGTCACGGCGGCGGGCGAGCACCGACGTCGCGGCCGACAGCGTCTGCAGCGGCGAGCGCAGCTCGTGACTGACGTCCCCGGCGAAGCGCCGGTCGGCGTCGGCTTTGGCCTGCACGGCGTCGACCATGGAGTTGAAGGCGACGGCGAGCCGGTCGAGGTCGGGATCGGTGTCCCGGGCGACGCGCGCGCTGATGTCGCCCGTGGCGATCTCGTCCGCGGCGCGGGCGACGCCGGTCAGCGGCTCGAGCACGCGCCGGCTGGCGTAGACGCCCAGGGCCGCGCCGGCCAGCGTCGTGCCGAGCGCCGCGACCCCCAGCACGGTGGCGAGCACGTTGAAGGTGCGCTCGAGCTCGGCCAGCGTGGTCACCTCGTAGAAGCCGGTGTCCACCTCGTCGAGCGGCACGCCGACGACGAACGCCGGCTCGCCGTCCAGGTCCACCCGCTGGGTGCCGGGGGTGCCCTCGCTCACCAGCCGCTGCAGCGCGACCGGGATCGAGTCGGTGATCCCGGTGTCGGCGCTGCGCGAGAACCACTGGCCCTCGCGGCGCAGCACCGGGCGGCGGGTCTCGCCGGTGTCGAGACCGCGCAGCACCTCGCTGATCGCGGGGTTCTCGGCGCGCAGGCCCTCGCGCACGATGACGGCGTCGAAGTAGGCCGACCGCACGAGCGTGCGCTCGCGCTCGGTCAGCAGGTTCTGCCGGGTGATCTGGTAGGCGACGCTGGACAGCGCCGTCGACAGCGCCAGCGCGCCGAGGGCGAAGACCGCGGTGACCCGAGCCCGGAGGCCGAGCCGCTTCACGGTCGGGTCACGCCTGCAGCTTGTAGCCGAGCCCGCGGACGGTCAGCAGGTGCTTGGGGTTGGCCGGGTCGCGCTCGATCTTGCGCCGCAGCCGGCCGACGTGGACGTCGACCAGCCGGTCGTCGCCGAACACCTCGTAGCCCCAGACGCGGTCGAGCAGCTGCTGGCGCGACAGCACCCGCCCCTGCTGGTCGGCCAGCTCGCACAGCAGCCGGAACTCGGTGCGCGTCAGGTGCACCGGGTCCTCGCCGAGCTGCACCTCCCCGGCCTCCGGCCGCAGCTCGATCTCGCCGAACCGCAGCGTCTTCGGGGCGTCACCGCCGCTGCCGCGGGCGCGCCGCTTGAGCGCCCGCAGCCGGGCCGAGAGCTCCTTCACGGCGACCGGCTTGACGACGTAGTCGTCCGCGCCGGCCTCGAGCGCGGCGACGACGTCGTGCGTGTCGTCGCGGGCGCTGACGACGACGATCGGGACGTCGCCGAGCTTGCGCAGCGAGCGGATGCAGTCGAAGCCGTCCATGCCGGGGAGCATGAGGTCGACGAGCACCAGGTCCGCCGGGTTGGCGGCGTGGTCGGCCAGCCCCTCCTCGGCGGTCGGGACGTCCTTGACCGTGTAGCCCTCGTCCTCCAGCGCCATCTTCAGGGACAGGCGGATGCGGTCGTCGTCCTCGACGATCAGTAGGCGTGCCACGCGGCCATGATGCCCCGGCGCGGTCCGGGCTTGCGACAGGACGCGCAACGTCGCATGACGGTCGCGCGACGGGGGCGAGCGACCCGGCGAACAGTCACGGGACCGTCACGGAACGGCCCGAGGAAATGCCACCTGCCCGGCCGAGTGTCAGTGCAGGCCGGATCGCCCCGCACGCCGGCAGAACAGGACGGGACACCGCATGACCCTCACCAGTGACGCCCTCGCGATGGCTGCGCCGCGGCAGGACGACGGGCTCGCGCGGCCCGCCGTCGTCGAGGTGGTCGTCGAGGGAGAGCTGGACGTCACGAGCGTCGGCCGGGTCCGCGACACGCTGCACGACGCGCTGTCGGTGCGGCCGGCGCGGCTGGTGGTCGACCTGTCGCGCTGCCCGTTCGTCGACGCGTGCGCGCTGACGATGCTGCTCGACGTCCACCGCCGTGCGTGGCGGGCCGGCGGCGTCCTCACGCTGCGGGGGTGCTCGCCGCGGGTGCTGCGGCTGCTGTCGCTGACCGGGCTGCGCCGGGTCTTCGACCTCGCGGAGGCCTGACCCGGGCGGCTGTCCCGGCCCAGGACGGCCGGGCAGCCGGCGGCGTCCCCCACGCCGCCGGTTGCCCGGCGGTCCAGGGCGCAGAGCGGGTGTCGGGGCTCGGCGGGCGTCGGGGCTCGGCGGTCGTCGGAGCTCGGCGGGCGTCGGGGCTCGGCGGGCGTGAGGGCACGGCCAGGGCCGGTCGACGGCGCCGGCGAGGCCCGGCTCAGCGCTGGGCCGGCACCTCGCCGTCCGCCCGGTCGTCGGCGTCGTCCTTCAACGGCGCGATCGGCGGCGCCACGAACTTGTAGCCGACGTGGCGCACGGTGCCGATGAGCTGCTCGTGCTCGGCGCCGAGCTTGGCCCGCAGCCGGCGGACGTGGACG
>DATMJH010000122.1:0-4840 GCA_035554015.1 Mycobacteriales bacterium | reverse complement strand
CCGGAGTCGTCGCGCAGCCTGGTCAGGGCGCGGGAGGTCGCCGACTTCACCGTGCCGACCGAGACGCCCATGACAGCGGCGGTCTCGGCCTCCGACAGGTCCTCGTAGTAGCGCAGGACGACCATGGCGCGCTGCCGCTTCGGCAGGCATGCCATCGCCGTCCAGAGCGCGTCGTGCAGGTCGACGTCGGCGCCTGCGTCGCGCTCGGCGGCACGCTCGGGGACGACGTCGGTCGGGTGCTCGTCGACCCGTCGCCGGCGCCACCAGCTGGTCCGGGTGTTCACCATCACCCGCCGCACGTAGCCGTCGACGGCCTCGCGCTCGCGGATGCGGGTCCAGGACAGGTAGGTCTTGGCCAGCGCGGTCTGCAGCAGGTCCTCGGCGTCCGCCCGGTTGCCGGTCAGGGCGTACGCCGTCCTCAGCAGCGCCGGCGAGCCGGGCGCCGCCGCGCACGACGAACCGCTCCCGCGCCGCTGTCACGCCGGGCAGTCTAGGCAGGCAACCTCCCGATGCCGTCCGGCGTCTGGAGGGGCAGGAGCACCACGACGGCGGGGGGACGAGGGTGGACGCCGAGGCGCGTGAGGACTTCAGGTCCTGGGTCGCCGCGCGGTCGCCGGCGCTGCTGAGGACGGCCTACGCCCTCACCGGCAACCGGGCCGACGCGGAGGACCTGCTGCAGACGGCCCTGGCCAAGACGTACCTGTCGTGGACCCGCATCCGCGAGCGCGAGGCGGTCGACGGCTACGTGCGGCAGGTGATGGTCAACACCCGGACCAGCTGGTGGCGCCGGCGGCGCGTGGACGAGCACCCGACCGACCAGCTCCCCGAGCGGCCGGCCGGTCGGGACGCGACCGCCGACGCCGACCTGCACGACGCGCTGTGGACGGCGCTCGCGACGCTGCCGAAGCGGCAGCGCGCCATGGTCGTCCTGCGCTACTACGAGGACCTCTCCGAGGCCGAGACCGCCGCCGTCATGGGCGTGTCGGTCGGCACGGTGAAGTCCGCGACGTCGCGTGCGCTCGTGAAGCTCCGCGAGAGCTCCGGCTTGCGCGACGACCCGCGCACCGCCCTTCCAGCCCCCTCGACCACCGGAGCAGTGGCATGAGCCCCCTCGACGACTCCCTGCGCAGCACGCTCACCTCGCGCACCGAGCAGCTCGACCTGCCGCCGGGCTTCCTCGACGGCGTCGAGCGCCGGGCCCGCGGGCTGCGACGCCGCCGCGTGGCCGCGACGGTCGCGGGGTCGGCGCTGGCCGTGACGGCGCTCGGCGTCGGTGGCCCGGTGGTCGCCTCGCTGGTCACGTCGTCGCCCACGGACCGCGCGCCGTCGGCCACGGCGCCGCCCTCACCGTCGGAGGTGTCGTACGCGCTCGACCCGGCCGACCCGTGGGACTTCCGCGGCGACGCGTCGGCGCTCGGCAACGGCACGGGCGAGACCGTCGAGCGTGAGTGGGCCGTGAGGCACCAGGCCGGCGTCTCGGTCGAGCTGGTCCCCCTCTACGCCGAGGTGTTCGAGCCCTCCGGCACCACGACGGTCGTCTTCGTGGCCCGCGGAGGCGACGCCGCCGACTGGCACTGGGGCGTCGCGCAGAGCAGCGAGTCCGGACCGGAGTTCCTCGTCGACACGCCGCTCGAGGCTCTCGACGAGGCGCTGCCCGTGGCGCTGCCCGGTGACGAGGTGGCACGGCTGCTCGTCGTCGCTGCGCCCGGCACCACGGTCGAGTACGCGCGTGACGCGGCGAGCGAGTGGACCTCGGCCGGGCGCGACGGCATCGGGCTCACCGCCCTCGAGGGCGACCCCGCTGCCGACCGCTTCCGCGTCATCGCGCCGGACGGCGGCACGGTCGTGGAGGAGGCCGCGCCCGACGCGCCGCTGACATCAGGAGCCTCACACGACGAGGGGCCGGGCACCGAGACACCGGTCGACGTCGATCCCGCCCCGTACGCCTGGTCGACGGCCGACCCGTGGGCCTACCGCGGCCCGGCCGAGGCGACGCAGCACCCGGGGCTCGCCGGCGAGGACGAGCGGCTGTTCACCGAGGCGCACGGGGCCGGCTGGGGCACCCGCCCGCTGCTGCTCGCGGAGCAGCCGGACGGGCTCAGCGTGCTGATGGTGCTCCACACGCGGGACGGCGAGGCGATCGTCACGACGACCTGGCAGCGGCAGGACGTGGCGCCCCGGCAGAGCGAGCAGGACGTCGCCGACGGCCAGCTGCTGCTGCAGTCCTACCTGCCGCAGAGCGACGGCAGCGGCGTGCTCGTGGCGCTGGCGGCCCCCCGCACCGGGGCGATCGAGACGGACGTCCGCGGAGCGGAGCAGGGGGCGAACGAGCAGGGCTGGACGCTGTGGTCACTGCCCGCCGGCGCCCCCGCCGGGTCGGTCCTCCTCTACTCCGAGGGCGACGGCCTGCTCTTCCACTCGGAGCCCGCCCGCCGCAGCTGACTCCGCGGAGATCGTGCTCTCCACAGCGTCCTGGCGCTGTGGAGAGCACGATGTCGGCGCGTGCGGCCCGTCGTCCGTAGGCTCGCGGCATGGCCGTGCACCTGACCCGCATCTACACCAGGACCGGCGACGACGGGACGACCGCGCTCGGTGACATGAGCCGCGTCCGCAAGACTGACCCGCGGCTCACCGCGTACGCCGACGTCGACGAGACCAACAGCGCGATCGGCGTCGCGCTGGCACTGGGGCAGCCCGCCGACGACGTCGCCGCGGTGCTGCGCGCGGTGCAGAACGACCTGTTCGACGTCGGCGCCGACCTGTGCACCCCGGTCGTCGAGGACCCGGAGTACCCGCCGCTGCGGGTGACGCCGGAGTACACCGCCCGCCTCGAGGGGCACTGCGACGCCTTCAACGCACGGCTGGAGAAGCTGAGCAGCTTCATCCTGCCGGGGGGCACGCCGGCCGCCGCGCTGCTGCACGTGGCGCGGACGACGGCGCGGCGCGCGGAGCGGTCGGTGTGGTCGCTGCTGGAGTCCGCACCGGAGACGACGAACCGCGAGCCGGTGCTCTACCTCAACCGGCTCTCCGACCTGCTGTTCATCCTGTCGCGGGTGGCGAACCCCGGCGGCGACGTCCTGTGGCAGCCGGGCGGCGGCCGCGCGCCGTCCGACGGCTGACGCCGGCCTCAGGTCACGCCCGGCGGACCGGCCTCCAGCCAGGCGAGGAACCCGGTCACGGCGGCGGCCTCCATGGCCAGCTCCACCGGACCGCGCTCGGAGCGGCAGCACAGCACCACCTCACCGGTGTGCAACGCCCGCCGCTCGGCACCCTGCGGCGCCCGCCTGCTGTCGACCCGGAGCTCTGGGCGACGCAGCGTCCGGCGCGGCCGGACGGCGAGGCTGAACACGCGGAACCACTGCAGCTCGTCGTCGCGGTACCGGCCCAGGCCGGCCACCCAGCCGCCGGACGACGCCTCCGGGCGCAGCCGCAGGAACAGCGGCAGCGTCGCGCCGCCGAAACGCAGCAGCGTCCAGCGCAGCAGGGCGGCGACGAGCACGACGACGACCGCGGCGAGCGCGAGGACGAGCAGCTCGACCACTGCGCCCGCGCTCCCTCTCCTGCGCCCGCGCTCGGACTAGGCCGGCTGCCCCGCCGCGCGCAGGCGGCCCTCGGCGCGACGGGCCGCGGCCTCGTCGCCCTCGGACCGCGCGCGCTCGAGGGCGGACTGGGCACGTGAGGTGTCGATGTCGGCTGCCATCTCGGCGACCTCGGCGAGGATCGTCACGCCCTCGTCGGTGATCGACAGGAACCCGCCGTGCACGGCGGCCACGACCTCGCCGCCGCCGGTCTCGCGGATCGTCACGACACCGCCCTCGGCGAGCTCGCCGAGCAGCGGCGTGTGCCCCGGCAGCACGCCGATCTCGCCCTCGGTGGTGCGGGCCACGACCATCGTCGCGTCGCCGCTGTAGACGTTGCGGTCGACGGCGACGACCTCGACGTGCAGCCCGGTCGAGTCCGCCGCGCCAGCGGCCACCGTCAGCCCTCCAGCTTCTTGGCGTTGGCCTCGACGTCCTCGATGCCACCGCAGAGGAAGAACGCCTGCTCCGGGATGTGGTCGTACTCGCCCTCGGTGAGCTTCTTGAACGAGGCGATCGTCTCCTCGATCGGCACGAACTTGCCGGGCTGGCCGGTGAAGGCCTCGGCCACGAAGAACGGCTGGCTCAGGAAGCGCTGGATGCGGCGGGCCCGGTTGACCAGGACCTTGTCCTCCTCGGCGAGCTCGTCGATGCCGAGGATGGCGATGATGTCCTGCAGGTCCTTGTAGCGCTGCAGGATGCGCTGCACCTCGCGGGCGACCTGGTAGTGCTCGTCGCCGATGAAGCGCGGGTCCAGGATGCGCGACGTCGAGTCGAGCGGGTCGACCGCCGGGTAGATGCCCAGCTCGGCGATGGAGCGCGAGAGCACCGTGGTGGCGTCGAGGTGGGTGAAGGTGGTGTGCGGCGCCGGGTCGGTGATGTCGTCCGCCGGCACGTAGATCGCCTGCAGTGAGGTGATCGAGTGGCCACGGGTCGAGGTGATGCGCTCCTGCAGCACGCCCATCTCGTCGGCCAGGGTCGGCTGGTAGCCGACGGCGCTCGGCATGCGGCCGAGCAGCGTCGAGACCTCGGAGCCCGCCTGCGTGAAGCGGAAGATGTTGTCGATGAACAGCAGCACGTCCTGCTTCTGCACGTCGCGGAAGTACTCCGCCATCGTCAGCGCGGACAGCGCGACCCGCAGCCGGGTGCCCGGCGGCTCGTCCATCTGACCGAACACCAGCGCGGTGTCCTTGATGACGCCCGACTCGGTCATCTCACCGAACAGGCCGATCTTGCCACCCTGCACGTACGGCGTGAGCAGG
>DATMJH010000121.1:0-11391 GCA_035554015.1 Mycobacteriales bacterium | reverse complement strand
GGTGATGCCCGCCTCGGCGTAGCACGCCTTGGCGCACTCGCGACCGGCGTGCGGGTTCACCCGGTCGCGGCCGGCGCCCATGGTGGGCTCGCTGCGCACCGCGGTGCCGTGGATCCACGCCACCGGCCGGTCGCTGTCCTCGGCGGCGCGCTCGCTGCCGATGACCATCGCGCCGGCGCCGTCGGACGACGGGCAGGTCTCGGCGTAGCGGATCGGGTCCCACAGCAGCGGCGACTCGGCGACCTTCTCGAAGGTGATGTCGGGCTCGCGGACGTGCGCGTACGGGTTCTTCAGCGCGTTGAGCCGGTCCTTGAGCGCCACCTTGAAGCCGGTGTCGAGCGGCGCCTGCGACTTGCGGATGTAGCCGCGCACGATCGGTGCGAAGTAGCCGCCGGCACCGGCGACCAGCGGCTGGGAGAACGGGATGCGGATCGACAGCGCCCACATCGCATTGCTCTCGGACTGCTTCTCGAAGGCGACGGTGAGCACGCGGTCGTGGATGCCGGCCTGCACCAGGTGCGTCGCGACGACCGCCGTCGACCCGCCGACCGACCCGGCCGTGTGCACGCGGATGAGCGGCTTGCCGACCGCGCCGAGCGCCTCGGCCAGGTACAGCTCGGGCATCATCACGCCCTCGAACATGTCCGGCGCCTTGCCGAGCACGACGGCGTCGATGTCGCTCCACGCCAACCCCGCGTCGTCGAGCGCGCGCTGCGCGGCCTCGCGCACCAGCCCGCCCATCGACACGTCCTCGCGCTTGGCGACGTGCCTGGTCTGCCCCGTCCCGAGGACGGCGGCCCGGTTCCCGCTCATTCCGGGGTCCCCGCGGAGTCGTGAGCGCAGCGAGCGACTTCGTGGGGTGTTCTCACTGGTCCCCTTCCAGGACGCACAGGAGGTTCTGCTGCAGGCACGGCCCGCTGGTGGCGTGCGCGACGGCACGCTCGCCCTCACCGTCCATGAGCCGCTGCGCGGCCTCGCCGATGCGCACCAGACCCGCGGCCATGACGGGGTTCGACGCCAGCGCGCCGCCCGAAGGGTTGATGCTCGTCCGGTCCTCGTCGAGGCCGAGCGCGCGGGTGAGCACGATCTCCTGGTGCGAGAACGGCGCGTGCAGCTCGGCGAGGTCGACCGACGACGGCTCGAGGCCGGCCTTCCGCGCGGCCAGCGCCGTCGAGCTCGACGTCGTGAGGTCGCGCGCGCCGACGTGCTGCGCCTCGATCCGGTGGTCGATGCCGCGGATCCAGGCCGGCCGCTCGCACAGCTCACGGGCCCTGTCACCGGCGGCGAGCACGACGACGGCGGCGCCGTCGCTGACCGGCGGGCAGTCGTGCTTGCGCAGCGGGTCGGCGTACAGCGGCTGGTCGAGCAGCTGGCCCTCGTCGGCGTCGCCGGCGAGCTGGGCGTGCGGGTTGCCCTGCGCGTTGCGCCGGCTGCGGGCCACGACCCGCGCGAGGTCCTTGTCGTCGGCGCCGCCGGTGTCGAGCAGCGCACGGGCCTGCAGCGCCGCCAGGCTCACGGCGTCCGGCCACAGCGGCGCGACGAGGTACGGGTCGAGCTGCAGGCACAGCACCCGCGCGACGTCGCCGGGTGAGCTGCGTCCGAACGCGTACACCAGCGCGGTGTCGATGTCGCCGTGCTGCAGGCGCACCCAGGCCTCGTAGAGCGCGAACGCCCCGTCCATCTCGACGTGCGACTCGGCGATCGGCGGCCAGGGCCCGACGGCGTCGAGGGCGGAGACGAACGCGAACGCCTGGCCGGCGAGGTAGTCGCTCGAGCCGGAGACCGTGAACCCGATCTCCTGCGTCGACAGCCCCGTCGGCTCGAGCGCCTCGCGCAGGACCGGCAGCAGCATCTCGACCTCGTTGCGCCGGTCCTCGCGACGGGTCGCGAACTGCGCGTAGGAGACGACCGCGACCTCGCGCATCAGACGTGCTCCCTGTACGACTCGTAGTCGGCGTCGGGCTCGTCGATCGGCTCGACGTGGTCGATGTTGGTCATCGAGAAGTCCCACTGCTCGCGGGGCAGCCAGTGCGCTTTCACACGCATGCCCATCCGCACCTCGTCGACCGGCACGCCGGTGAGCAGCACCATCGTCGTGGTGTCGGCCCCGTCGAACAGCACCTCCGCGGAGACGTACGGCAGGTCGATGACGCGGTTGGCGAAGTTCACGTTCACGACGGCGAAGGTGACGAGCGTGCCGGTGTCCTTGACCAGCACCTCCTCGGCGAACTCCACGCCGCACATCGGGCAGCCCGCGCGCGGCGGCACGTACACCTTCGAGCACGACGGGCAGCGCCGGCCGCGGACCTCACCCTGCTTCATGCCGCGCAGGAACATCGAGGCGGCGGTGCCCGGCGTGTAGCGGTACTCGAGCCGGATCGGCGTGACGATGCCGGTGACCGGCCCGGTCGTGTCGTTCTCCGCGGTCTCGGTCACTGCGCCTCTCCCGGCTCGAAGCACGCGATGTCGTGCACGCCGCCCGTCGTCTCCTGCGCCCAGCGGATGCGCACCCGCATGCCCGTGCGGACGGCGTCGCGGGGCGCGTCGAGCGCGTGCAGCAGCGCGGTGTCGGCGCCGTCCAGCCGCACCAGCGCCCACGCGAACGGCCGGTCGAACGGCTGCCCCGTCCGAGGGGTCGGGTTCCACGACCAGCTCGTGACGACGCCCTCCGACGCCACCGGCACGAGATCGCCCGCCGAGACCGCCTCCGCCGTGCCGGCGTCGTACTCCGGCGGCGGCACCACGACGCGCCCGGCGCTGTCGCGCGCGCCGAGCACCTGCCGGTCACGCAGGCCGGTGAGGAACGCCCCGACGACCGGCCCGGTGGACCGGGTGTACGGGAACTCCATGACGTGCGGTGCCTCGAGCACCGTGGTCGGGGTGGCAGCGTCGGTCACGGCACTCACACCAGCTGTGACGTGCGGCCGGCCCAGTACGGGTCGCGGAGGACCCGCTTGACCAGCTTGCCGGTGGCGGTGCGCGGGAAGTCCTGCACGAAGTCGACCGACCGCGGCGTCTTGTACCTGGCGAGGTTCTCCTGGCAGTGGGCGAGCAGCTCGCGTTCGAGCTCCGGCCCCACCTCGACGCCCTCGGCCGGCTGCACCGCCGCCTTGATCTGCTCGCCGGCGTCGTCGTCCGGGACGCCGAACACCGCGGCGTCGTTGACCTTCGGGTGCTGCAGCAGCACCGCCTCGATCTCGGCCGGGTAGATGTTCACGCCACCGGCGATGATGAGGTCGATCTTGCGGTCGCGCAGGAACAGGAAGCCGTCCTCGTCGAGCTCACCCGCGTCGCCGACGGTGAAGAAGCCCTGCTCGTTCCAGCTCTTCTTCGTCTTGTCCGGGTCCTTGTGGTACTCGAACGTGCGGTCGCCCATCTTCATCCAGACCGTGCCGACCTGGCCGGGCGGGAGCTCGTTGCCGTCGTCGTCGAGGATCTTCACCTCGCTGCCCGGCCAGGCGTTGCCGACGGTTCCGGGCTTGCTCAGCCAGTCCTGCGGGGACGCGGTCGTGCCGCCGCCCTCGGTGGCCGCGTAGTACTCCCAGATCACCGGGCCCCACCACTCGAGCATCCTGTGCTTGGTCGGCACCGGGCACGGCGCGGCGCTGTGGATCACGTGTCGCAGAGACGACACGTCGTAGCCCAGCCGCACGTCGTCGGGCAGCTGCAGCATCCGGTGGAACATCGTCGGCACCATGTGGCTGGTCGTCACGCGGTACCTCTCGATGCGCTCGAGCGTGCCCTCCGGCGTCCACTTGTCCATGAGGACGATGCGGTGGCCGGCGTGCAGCGCCGTCTGCATGAACTGGGTGACGGCGGTGTGGTAGGTCGGCGCGACGACCAGGTGCACGTTGTCGGCGAAGTTCTCGATGCCGAAGAGCATGTGCAGGAAGGTCTGCATCTCGGCCATCGTGTCGGGGTCGAGCCCGGTCAGCGGACGCTTGACGCCCTTGGGCTTGCCGGTGGTGCCCGACGTGTAGTTCATCAGCGTGCCGGCCTCGCGCTCGTCCGGCGGCGTCGTCGGCTGGCCCTGCTTCAGCTCGGCGTACGGGCGGAAGCCCTCGATCTCGCCGACGGCGAAGCGCGCATCGGCAGGCAGCGCGATCTCCTTCGCCGCCCGCACGGCCTCGGCGCCGAAGCGCTCGTGCGCGATGAAGGCCTTGGCCTCGCTGTCCTGGATGATGTAGGCGATCTCCGGCCCGACCGAGTGGTAGTTGATCGGGACGACGTACATGCCGGCCTGCGAGACGGCGAGCAGCACCTCGAGGAACGCCGCGGAGTTCGGCAGCAGCGTCGCGACGACGTCGCCCTTCTGCACGCCGAGCGCCCGCAGGCCGTGCACGACCTGGTTGCAGGCGTCGTGCAGGTCTCCCGCCTCGTGCTCGGTGCCGTTCGGCTCGACCAGAGCCACCCACTCGGGGTCCTCGGCCGCGATCCTCCAGAAGCCCAGCTGCGCCACGTCGCTCCCTCCTCGGTCGACGACGCGGAGACTAGAACGTGTTCTATCCGGAGTGCAAGGGACCTGCCGCCCGGTGCAGCTGTTCGGCGCGCTGCTTGAGCGCGGTCGCGTGCCGCTCGAAGCCGTCCTGCACGCGGCCGATCGGGGCCGCCCAGGACAGCCAGCCGCGCAGGGTCTCGCCGGTCACGTAGCGGGTCGCGTCCCCTTCGGCGGTCAGCTCCTGCCGGCGCCGGCCGCGCACCATCCGCAGGGTCGCGAACGGGCCGAGGAAGTCGTACTCGAGCAGCGCGCTGCCGTCCCGCGGCGGGTCGAGGGCGGTGATGCGCTCCACCGTCGTGACCCGCCCGCCGCTCTTCCAGCGCACGTGCAGCCGCAGGTCGTCGCCCACCTCCGGCGCCCTCCCGCCGAGCCGGTCGACCTTCACGATGAACGGGTTCCACTCGCCGTAGGCGTCGGTGTCGAGCATGACCTGCCAGACGACGTCGATGGGCGCGTCGATGCGCACCTCCGTGTGGGCTGTGGCCATCAGGCGGCTCCCTCCGTCGCTCGGCCGGCGAGCGCCGCCGGCACGAGTCCTGCTGCCACCATGCCGCGCAGCCCGTCGGCGAGCGTGGTACGGCGGTCGCGCCACCGCACACCCAGCTCGCGCGCCACCGCGGAGTCGTCCACCTCCCGCTGCATGGTGTAGGCCACCATCCCCTCGGCGGTGAGCACGGTGTGCAGCGGCGTGTGGTCGAGCACCCGCCCGACGGCGCGCATGACACCGCCCGGCAGCGGGATCGCGACCACCCGGTGCCCGGTGACGGCGGTCAGGTCGGCGGCGAGGTCGCGCACCCGGAACTGGTGCCCGCCCACGAGGTATCGCCCGCTGGGCGCCGCGGGGTCGAGCAGCGCCAGGTGCACCTGCGCGAGGTCGCGCACGTCGACGGAGGTGAACCGGACGTGCGGGCACGGCAGCGCCCGCTTGGCGAGCGCACGGACGACGCCCTCGAGCGCCTCGCTCGCGGCGAGCCCGGCCGGCGGTCCCAGCACGCCGGCAGGCAGCGTCGTCGCCAGTGGCGCGCCGCCGTCCTGCAGCGTCCGCAGGTACGCCTCGACCGCCGCCTTGCTGCGCGCGTACGGGTGTGCCGACCGCCCGACCGGGCTGTCGCGGGTGAGCCGGTCCGTCGCGCCGTTCCACAGCGCCGCGACGCTCGACACCGCGACGATGCGCGGCACCCCCCGCTCGACGGCACCGCCGACGACCAGCTCGGTGCCCCGCAGGTTGGTGCGGGTCATGGCTGCCGCGTCGTCGCGCCGCATCGAGACGACCGCGGCGGAGTGCACGACGCCGTCGACGCCGTCGAGCGCACGCGCCACCGCGTCGGCGTCGGTCATGTCGCCCTCGACGACGTCGTCCGGCTCGATGCCGATCGCGCCGAGAGTGGTGCGCAGCTTCGCCGGTGTGCGCACCAGCACCCGCAGCTCGTGCCCCGCCCCGGCGACCGCGGCTGCTGTCCAGGCGCCGACGAACCCGGTCGCGCCGGTCACCAGGACGCGCACGGTCTACCGCGGGACGACGCCGGCCGAGCGCAGGTGCTCCACGACCGCCTCGGCCGCCTGATCAGGGGTCAGCGCGGTGGTGTCGAGCCGCACCTCGGGGTGCTCGGGCGGCTCGTACGGCGAGTCGATGCCGGTGAAGTTGGGCAGCTCGCCGCGCCGGGCCTTGGCGTACAGGCCCTTCTCGTCGCGGGCCTCGGCGACCTCCAGCGGGGTGTCGACGTGCACCTCGACGAACTGGCCGGCGGGCAGCAGCGCGCGGGCGGTGTCGCGCTCGGCGCGGAACGGGCTGATGAACGACACGACGACGACCAGGCCGGCGTCGGCCATGAGCCGGGCGACGTGCCCGACGCGGCGGATGTTCTCCACCCGGTCGGCCTCGGTGAAGCCGAGGTCGGCGTTGAGGCCGTGCCGCACGTTGTCGCCGTCGAGCAGGTAGGTGTGCACCCCGAGGGTGTGCAGCCGCCGCTCGAGCAGGTTGGCGATGGTCGACTTGCCCGCGCCGGACAGCCCTGTCAGCCACACGACGGCGGGAGCGTGGCCGAGCAGCCGGGACCGGGCCGCCGAGTCGACGTCCACGGCCTGCCAGTGCACGTCGGTGGCCTCGCGGGTGGCGCTGTGCAGCAGCCCGGCGGCGACGGTGCCGTTGGTGAGCCGGTCGATGACGATGAACCCGCCGGTCTCGCGGTTGCGCTCGTACGGGTCGAACGCCACCGCCCGGTCCAGGTGCAGGTCGCACACGCCGATCTCGTTGAGGTGCAGCGTCTCGGCCGGCACCCGCTCGAGCGTGTTGACGTCGATGCGGTGCCCGGGCGCCGACAGCGTCGCCTGCACCGTGCGGGTGCCGGTCTTGAGCAGGTACGGCCGGCCGGGCTCGAGCGGCGACTCGGCCATCCAGACGACGTGCGCCTCGAACCGGTCGGCGGCGCCGGCCGGTGCGTCGGCGGCGCACAGCACGTCGCCGCGGCTGCAGTCGACCTCGTCGGTCAGCGTGACGGTCACCGACTGGCCGGCGACGGCCTCCTCCAGGTCGCCGTCATAGGTGACGACCCGCGCGACGGTGCTCGTCGTGCCGGTCGGCACGACCCGCACCCGGTCGCCCGGACGGACCCGGCCGCCGACCACCTGGCCGGAGAAGCCGCGGAACTCCGAGTCGGGCCGGTTCACCCACTGCACCGGCATCCGGAACGGCCCGTCGACGCTGTCGTCGGCGACCTCGACGGTCTCCAGGTACTGCATCAGCGTCGGGCCGTCGTACCAGGGCGTCTGCGGTGAGCGCTCGACGACGTTGTCGCCGCGCAACGCCGACAGGGGGATGCAGGTGACCGACCGGATGCCCAGCGCGTCGGCCAGCTGCCGGTAGTCGGCCTCGATCCGGTCGAACACCTCCTGCGAGTAGTCGACCAGGTCGAGCTTGTTGACCGCGACCACGACGGTGTCGATGCCGAGCAGGTGCACCAGGTAGGAGTGCCGGCGGGTCTGGGTGAGCAGCCCCCTGCGCGCGTCGACCAGGATCACCGCCACGTCGGCGGTGGAGGCGCCGGTCACCATGTTGCGGGTGTACTGCTCGTGACCGGGGGTGTCGGCGACGATGAACTTGCGCGTCTCGGTGGAGAAGAACCGGTAGGCGACGTCGATCGTGATGCCCTGCTCGCGCTCGGCGCCCAAGCCGTCCACCAGCAGCGCGAAGTCCAGCTCACCGCCCTGCGTCCCCACCTTCTTGCTGTCGGCCTCCAGCGCGGCCAGGTGGTCCTCGAACACCAGGTGCGACTCGTACAGCAGCCGGCCGATCAGCGTGCTCTTGCCGTCGTCGACGCTGCCGCAGGTGATGAAGCGCAGCAGGCTCTTGTGCTGGTGGGCGTGCAGGTAGCCCTCGATGTCCTCGGCGATGAGGGCGGAGGAGTGCGCCACTAGAAGTAGCCCTCCTGCTTCTTCTTCTCCATCGACCCCGACGAGTCGTGGTCGATCACCCGGCCCTGCCGCTCCGACGTCGTGGTCAGCAGCATCTCCTGGATGATCGCCGGCAGCGTGTCGGCGGTGCTCTCGATCGCCCCGGTCAGCGGGTAGCAGCCCAGCGTCCGGAACCGCACGCTGCGCAGCTCGGGCACCTCCCCCTCGGCCAGCTTCATCCGCTCGTCGTCGACCATGATCAGCGTGCCGTCGCGCTCGACCACCGGCCGCTTGTCGGCGAAGTACAGCGGCACGATCGGGATCGACTCCAGGTGGATGTACTGCCAGACGTCCAGCTCGGTCCAGTTCGAGAGCGGGAACACCCGCAGCGACTCCCCCGGGTTGTGCCGCACGTTGTACAGGCCCCACAGCTCCGGCCGCTGCATCTTCGGGTCCCACCGGTGCTGCGCGGTGCGCACGCTGAACACCCGCTCCTTGGCCCGCGACTTCTCCTCGTCCCGTCGCGCGCCGCCGAACGCGACGTCGAACCCGTGCTGGTCCAGCGCCTGCTTGAGGCCTTCGGTCTTCCAGATGTCGGTGTGCAACGCCGAGCCGTGGTCGAACGGGTTGATCCCGCGCGCCTTGGCGTCCGGGTTCTGGTGCACGAGCAGCTCCAGCCCCAGCTCGGCGACGTGCCGGTCGCGGAACTCGTACATCGCCCGGAACTTCCACGTCGTGTCGACGTGCAGCAGCGGGAACGGCGGCTTGCTCGGGTAGAACGCCTTCATCGCCAGGTGCAGCATGACGGCGCTGTCCTTGCCGACGCTGTACAGCATCACCGGCCGCTCGGCCTCCGCGACGGCCTCGCGGAAGATCCGGATGCTCTCCGCCTCGAGCCGCTGGAGGTGGGTGAGTGCGCTCACCGGCACAAGCCTAGGTGCGGTAGCGCACGGGGAGCTCCTTGATGCCGTTGATGAACATCGAGCGCAGGCCCCGGGGTGGGCCGAGCGGGGCGATGTCGGGCATCCGCTCGGCGATGACGTCGAAGAGGATCTGGATCTCGGCGCGGGCCAGGTTGGCCCCGAGGCAGAAGTGCGGGCCGCCGCCGCCGAACGCGATGTGGTCGTTGTCCTCGCGCGTGACGTCGAACCGGTCGGGGTCGGGCAGCGCGGTCTCGTCGCGGTTGCCGGCTGTGTAGTAGATCGCCACCCGCTCGCCCTTGCGGATGAGCTGGCCGTGCAGCTCGTAGTCCTGCAGCGCGGTGCGCTGGAACTGCATGACCGGAGTCGCCCAGCGGATGATCTCCTCGGCCGCCGCCTCCAGCGGCCGCTCACGCTTGAACAGCTCCCACTGGTCGGGGTGGTCGAAGAAGGCCTGCATGCCGTGCGTGATGGCGTTGCGGGTGGTCTCGTTGCCGGCGACCGACAGCAGCAGGAAGAACATGTCGAACTGCTGGACCGTGAGCTTGTCGCCGTCGACCTCGGCCTCGAGCAGCTTGGTGACGATGTCCTGCCGCGGCTCCTTCTGCCGCCGCTCGGCCAGCTCGTTGGCGTACATGTACATCTCCATCGACGCCTCCATGGCGTCGGCGGCGGAGGTGTTGAACTCCGGGTCGTCGAACCCGATCAGCCGGTTCGACAGGTCGAAGATCTTCTCGCGGTCCTCGGCGGGGATGCCGATCAGCTCGCAGATCGCGAGCAGCGGCAGCTCGGCGGCGACGTCGCGGACGAAGTCGCCCTCGCCCTTCGCGAGTGCCCGGTCGACGATCTGCTCGGAGAACTCGCGCAGCCGCGGCTCGAGGGCGCGGATGGTGCGCGGGGTGAACGCGCGCTGCACGATGTTGCGGAGCTGGCTGTGCTGCGGCGGGTCCATGTTGAGCATCAGCTCGCGGGTGTGCTGCAGCGCGACCTCCTCGTCGCGCGCGTCACCGGTGGACAGCAGCGCCCCGCGCTCCCAGGACGAGAAGACCTCCGGCAGCCGTGACACCTCCTGCACGTCGGCGAGCTGGGTGACGACCCAGAAGCCGCCGCCGTAGGAGTTCTCGTGCGGGTGCCAGAAGACCGGCGCCTCCTGCCGCATCCTCGCGAAGGCGCCGAACGGCACGCCGCTCTCGAACGTGTCCGGGTCGATGAGGTCGAGGTGGTCGACCGGGCAGCGCGGCCGGTCGGTTACGTCGGCGGGTGCGCCGTTCGGCGTGCTCGCGGGAGCGGTCATGGGGTGCCTCCTGTCAGGCCGGGACGGCGGGAGCGGGCTCGGGCAGGGCGGTGACGGCGGCGGCGTAGCCCTCGCGCAGGGCGTCCATGACCTGCCGCACCGTCTGCGTCTCGCGCATGGCGCCCACCACCTGGCCGATCGGGATGCCGAGCATCTCCTCGTTGCCGGACAGCCGGATCCGGTGCTGGGCCGGCCCGTTCAGCATGTACTGCAGCGGCATGCCGAGCGGCTCGGGGGTGTCCGGGGCGTCCCACGCGTCGGTCCACGGCGTGCGGAGCTGGCGGGCCGGCTTGCCGGTGTAGGCCTTGGAGCGGACGGCGTCGGTGGCCTTCGCGCGGTGGAACTTCGCGTAGAGGGCCTCGGGCTGCTGGGCCTCGACCGTGTTCAGCCACACCGAGCCGGTCCAGACGCCTTGCGCGCCGAGGGCGAGCGCGGCGGCGACCTGCCGGCCGGAGGCGATGCCTCCCGCGGCGAGCACCGGTGCCGGGCTGACGGCGTCGACGCACTCGGGGGTCAGCACCATGGTGGCGACCTCACCGGTGTGCCCGCCGGCCTCGGTGCCCTGCGCGACGATGATGTCGACGCCGATCTCCCGCTGCTTCAGCGCCTGGTCGGTGCGGCCGACGAGCGCCGCGACCTGCACGCCGGCGTCGTGCGCCTGCTGCACGATGTCCTCCGGCGGCGTGCCGAGCGCGTTGGCGAGCAGTGAGATCGGGTGGCTGAGCGCGAGGTCGACCTGGGGCCGGGCGGTGGTGTCGGTCCAGCCGAGCAGGTCGCGCGGCGCCTCCTCACCCTCGGGCAGCGGCGGGATCCCGTTGTCCTGCAGGATCTTCTCGGCGAAGTCCCGGTGCTCCTGCGGGATCATGTCCTGCAGCGTCTTGTAGAGGGTCGCCTCGTCGAGACCGGCCTGCGCGAGCGTCTTGCTCGGCATGACGATGTCGACGCCGTAAGGCTTGCCCTGCACCTCCCGGTCGATGAAGTCGAGCGCCTCGGCGAGCTCGTCGGTGCTGAAGCGCACCGCCCCCAGCACGCCCATGCCGCCGGCGTTGGTCACCGCCGCGACGACCTCGGGCATGTAGCTGAACGCGAAGACCGGCACGTCGATGCCGAACTGCTCGGACAGGGCTGTGCGCATGGTGCTCCTACCGGTCGGCGGACAGGATCAGTCCGCTGGTGGGGACGCCGGTGCCGGCGGTGACGACGACGTTCTCGACGTCGGGGACCTGGTTGACCGCGGTGCCGCGGATCTGCCGCACGGCCTCGGCGATGCCGTTCATGCCGTGCAGGTA
>DATMJH010000120.1:0-8178 GCA_035554015.1 Mycobacteriales bacterium | reverse complement strand
GCCTCGGCGCGCCCTCGCTCGACCGGACGGTCGCTCCCGGCACGACGACGCTGGCCGGGGTCGACCTCGCCTCGGGTGAGCCGGTGGTCGCCGACCTCGCCGAGCCGCTCCCGCTCACCGTCACGCCGGTGCCGCCGGGGGCGACCGAGGTCGAGCTCGCCGTCCAGGTCGCGGGACTGCCGCTCGTGACGTCGGGCCGCGAGCTGCTGGTCGCGTCGGCCGGCGGGGGCGCGCAGGCCTCGCTCGACGCGAGCGGCGACGAGTTCCTGGCGGCCGGTCCGGTGGTCGGCACCGTGCGGTTCCTCGACGCCGACGGCGGTCAGGTCGCGGCCACCGACGTCATGGTCGAGCCGACCTCCGGCGGCGTGGCGACCGTCCCAGGTGCGGTGGTCGCGGTGCTCCTGCTCGCCGTGCTGGCCTGGGCGGAGTCGCTGGCCCGGCCGCTGCGCCGGCGCGGCCGCCGGCGGATCGGGTCGGTCGTCGGCCTGGCCGTGGTCGGAGCGGTCTTCGCCGCGACCAGCGTCGCCGGCGCCTGGGTGCTCGGCGCGGCGGACCCGACGCTGCCGACCCTCGCCGTCGCCGCTCCGCTCGGCGCCCTGGGGGGCGTCGCGCTCGCGCTGACCGCGCTGCGCGCAGGGCTGCGCGCACGGCTCCGGCGCGCCGCGCGCAAGCAGGGTGTCGACATCGCCGCGCCGCGCCGGACAGCCGTCGCGGCCTGACGCAAGGACCCGGGGGGATCCGTGCCACCGACCGCACTCACGCCAGCGCAGGTGCTGGCCTTCGTGCTGCTCGACCTCGTCATCATCCTGGCGGCGGCGCGCCTGATGGGCACCCTGGCCCGCCGCGTCGGTCAGCCGTTCGTGGTCGGCGAGATCATCGCCGGGGTGCTGCTCGGCCCGACCCTTCTCGGGCCCACGCTGTTCCTGTGGGGCGACCCGTGGTCGTTCCTGAACTGCGAGACCGCGCTGGCGGCGACGCAGGGCACGCCCAGCATCACCACCTGCCTGTTCCCGCCACAGGCGCGCGGCGTGCTCGGGGTCATCGGCCAGCTCGCCCTGGTGTTCTTCATGTTCCTCGTCGGCCTGGAGCTCGACTGGTCGCTGCTGAAGGGCAGGCTCCGAGGCATCACCATGGTCGCGCTGGGCGTCGTCGCGCTGCCTGTCGTGGCGGCGTACGGCCTCGCCCCCCTGCTCTTCGACGACGCCTTCGCGGCGCAGGGCGCGCCGCGCACGGGGTTCGTCCTGTTCGTCGGCGCGATGCTCGCCGTCACGGCCTTCCCCGTGATGGCCCGCATCCTGCAGGAGAAGGGGCTCAGCTCCAGCGCCATGGGGGCGACGGGCGTGGCAGCCGCAGCTGTCGTGACGATCCTGATGTTCCTGCTGGTCAGCGTCGCCGTCGGCGTCTCGGAGGAGCAGCCGGTCAGCGACATCGCGCGCACGTTCGTCTACGCGGGCATCTACCTCGCGGTGATGGGGCTGGTGGTGCGGCGGGCGCTGCTGCCGGTCGGCCGCCGGTACGAACAGGCCGGACGGCTCAGCCCCGACGTCTTCGCGATCGTCCTCCTCGTGGCGCTGGCCTCGTCGTACGTCGCGCACCAGATCGGCATCAACGTCATCGTCGGGGCCTTCGTGGCCGGTGCGGTGCTGCCGGCCCGCACCCGCCTGTTCCGTGACCTGTCCGCACGGCTGGCCGACATCACCGGCGTCCTGCTGCTGCCGGTGTTCCTGGCCTTCTCCGGCCTCAACACCGACTTCACAGTGCTGCGCGCCGAGCACCTGGTCGGGCTGCTCGCCTTCCTCGCTGCGGCGATCGCGTCGAAGTGGCTCGGCGGTGCGCTCTCGGCGCGCGCGGCCGGGCTGAGCTGGGCCGAGGGCAACGTCCTCGGCGTCCTCATGAACTGCCGGGGCCTGCTCGTGCTGGTCGTCGCCCTCGTCGGCGTCAACAGCGGCGTCATCACACCCGTGATGCAGGTCGGCGCCGTCCTCGTCGCCCTGGTGACGACCATGATGACCGGCCCGCTGTTCGACGTGCTCATCCGTCGCGTGCCGGCGGCGGAGCCGGCCGCCGACGTGCTGCCGCGGGTGCCGGGGACCGCGCGGCTGCTCGCCGTCGTGGACGACCCCCGCGACTGCGCCGTCGTCGTCGACGCCGCGTACCGGCTGGCGGTGGGCCGGGCGCCGGCAGAGGTCGTGCTCGTGCGCGCCGTCGTGCCCTCGACGACCGGGTCGTCGGTGGAGGACAGCGCCCGCGACGCCGCAGAGGTCGACCGGACGGCGCGCGCAGCCGCGGTGCTCCGGCCGCTCGCGCCGTCGGGCGTCGCGCTGCGCGAGCACACCTTCGTGTCACCGGCTTCCGGCGACGACGTCCTGGCGGTCGCGCATGCGGCGGACGTCGTGGCGGTCGCGTGGCGGCCGGCCGACCGGGCCAGCAGCCCGGGCAGCGCGCTGGTCGAGCGGCTGCTGCGCGAGGCGCCGTGCGGTGTGGTCGTGTGCCGCGTCCAGCCGGACCAGCCCGAGCGGCGCGATCCCGTCGCGCTGCTGACCGGAGCGGGCCCGGCCGACCTGGCCACCGAGGTCGCGGCGGCGGCCGGCCGCGACGGCGTCGGCGCATCGGTGCGCGTCGACGACGAGCGCGAAGCCGTGGCCGCCGCCCGCGACGCCGGCACCGTGGTGGTGTCGCTGCCGGTGCCCAACGACGGCGAGCGGCTCGGTGACGGGTCGCTGGCGTTCGTGCTCGCCGTCACGGGCGGTCCCGCGTACCTGGTGCGTGAGCCGCTGCCGACCGCGGTGCCGCGGCAGGGCACCGCCGCAGCCACCGCCTGAGCCGATCGTGGACGCCGAGCGGCAGCGGCTCGCGGCGTCACCGACCACGGATGCGCCGTGGCGCCAGTGGGGGCCCTACGTCTCCGCGCGCCAGTGGGGCACGGTCCGGGAGGACTACTCCGCCGACGGCGACGCCTGGCGAGCCTTCCCGCACGACCACGCCCGTTCGAGGGCGTACCGCTGGGGCGAGGACGGCCTGGCCGGCATCTGCGACCGCTGGCAGCTGCTCTGCTTCGGCCTGGCGATGTGGAACGGCGCCGATCCGATCCTCAAGGAGCGGCTGTTCGGGCTCACCAACGCCGAGGGCAATCACGGCGAGGACGTCAAGGAGCACTGGTGGGTGCTCGACGACACTCCGACGCACTCGTGGATGCGATGGCTGTACCGGTACCCCCAGCTCGCCTTCCCCTACGAGGCGCTGCTCGCCGAGAGCGCACGCCGCAACCGCGACGAGCCCGAGCCGGAGCTGCTCGACACCGGCGTGCTCGACGGCGGCCGGTTCTTCGACGTCGAGGTCGCCTACGCGAAGGCCGCGCCGGACGACGTGTGCGTCCGCGTCCGCGCGCACAACGCCGGGCCGGACCCGGCCGACCTGCACCTGCTGCCGACGCTGTGGTTCCGCAACACCTGGGCCTGGGGCCGCGACGACCGGCACCCGCTCATCGACGTCGAGCGCACGACCGCCGGGGAGGCGCTGCGCGCCCGCCACGCGACCCTCGGCACGTACTGGCTGGCCGTCGACCAGCAGCCCACGCCGACCCTGCTGGTCACCGACAACGAGACCAACCACGAGCGCCTGCACGGCACGTCGAACCGCGGCCGGTGGGTCAAGGACGGCATCGGCGACCACGTGCTTCGTGGCGCCCCGACCGTCGCCCCGGAGCGGCGCGGCACCAAGGCCGCGGCCTGGTGGCGAGCGCGAGTCCCGCCCGGCGGTGACTGGGAGCTGCGGCTGCGGCTCATGGCGCGCCGACCCGACGCCGGGTGCCTCGGCGGCGAGCACGAGGACGTGATCGCCGCCCGGGCTCGGGAGGCGGAGGCGTTCTACGCCCCGCTCGCACCCCCCGGCACGCCACCCGAGGCGCGGCGCGTGCAGCGGGCGGCGCTGTCCGGCCTGCTGTGGTCGGTCAAGCACTACCGGTACGACGTGCGGCAGTGGCTCGAGGGCGATCCGGCCGGACCGCCCCCGGAGCGACGGCACGACCGGAACGCGCACTGGCGGCACCTCTACAACGCCGACCTCGTCTCGCTGCCCGACGAGTGGGAGTACCCCTGGTACGCGGCGTGGGACCTCGCGTTCCACACCGTGCCGATGGCGCTGGTCGATCCCGAGCTGGCCAAGCACCAGCTGGTGCTGCTGTGCCGCGAGTGGTACATGCACCCGTCCGGTCAGCTGCCGGCGTACGAGTGGGCGTTCGGCGACGTCAACCCGCCGGTGCACGCCTGGGCGGCGTGGCAGGTCTACCGCGCCGACGCGCAGGCGACGGGCCGGCCGGACCGGGCGTTCCTCGCCCGGGTGTTCCACAAGCTGCTGCTCAACTTCTCCTGGTGGGTGAACCGCAAGGACGCCACCGGGTCGAACGTGTTCGAGGGCGGCTTCCTCGGCATGGACAACATCGGGCCGTTCGACCGCAGCGCGGTGCAGCCGGCGGGCACCCGGCTGCTGCAGTCCGACGCGACGAGCTGGATGGCGATGTACAGCCTCAACCTGCTCGTCATCGCGCTCGAGCTGGCCCGTGGCGACCGGGCCTACGAGGACGTCGCGACGAAGTTCTTCGAGCACTTCCTGGCGATCGCGTCGGCGGCCGACGCGTTCGGTCCGGACGGCGTCTCGCTGTGGGACGACGACGACGGCTTCAGCTACGACGTCCTCGAGACGCCGGACGGCGCGCAGCGGGTGCGCGTGCGCAGCATGGTCGGTCTCGTGCCGCTGCTGGCGGCTGCCACCATCGACGACGCGGTGTTCCGCGAGCTGCCCGACTTCGCCGCCCGGGTGGCGTGGTTCGTGAAGAACCGCGCCGAGCTCTGCCGCAACGTCTGGACCGCCGACGTGCCCGGCGAGGGTGACCGCCGGCTGCTGTCGCTGCTGCGGCCCGACCAGCTGCGCCGGGTGCTCGCCCGCATGCTGGACGAGCAGGAGTTCCTGTCGCCGCACGGCGTGCGGTCGCTGTCCGCAGCGCACCGCACGCCGGTCGGGCTGTCGATCGGCGGTCAGTGGCACGAGGTGGGTTACGTGCCGGGCGAGTCGACCTCCGCGATGTTCGGCGGCAACTCCAACTGGCGTGGCCCGGTCTGGATGCCGGTGAACGCGCTGCTCGTCGAGGCCTTGAGCACCTACCACTCCTACTTCGGCAGCTCGTTCCGCGTGGAGCTGCCGACCGGGTCGGGTGTGCTCGCCGACCTGCTGGACGTCGCCGACGAGCTCGCCCGCCGGTTGCTCCGGCTGTGGCTGCCCGGACCGGCGGGCCGGCCCGTCCTCGGCGCGGACCCGCGGCTGGTCGACGACCCCGCCTGGCGCGACCTGCTGCCGTTCCCGGAGTACTTCCACGGCGACACCGGCGCCGGCCTGGGCGCGATGCACCAGACCGGCTGGACCGCGATGGTGGCGAGCCTGGTGCAGCGGCTCGGTCCGGGTGCCGCGCTGGTACGCGAGCCGGCCGCACCTGTTTCGCCGAACCGGTTGCCGTCGGGGCCGGCGACCGACATCGTGTCCGCAGGACGGGGGCAGCCATGAGACGGGGCGGCATGAGGGGGGAGCCATGACCGGCAGGGAGACCATCCGGGTGCCCGGCATCGTCGCGGCCGCCGAGCAGCCTGCCGAGGCGGCCGGCGGCCGTGGCGACCTGACCGACGACCTGCTCGCGAGTGACGTGTGGTCCGACGCGATGGTCGCGGCAGCGGGCATCCCCGTCGTCGAGACGCCGTTCGTCTCCATCGGCAGTGGCATCGGCTCGTTCTGCATGGTCGACACCCTGCGCATCGCCGGTGTGCCGGCGTCGAGCATCCGCGTGCTGGGCAACCTCGACCACCCGTGGGTGACGTACGAGTACCTGACGCGCAACTCGCAGATCCCGCGCGAGGAGCGGCTGCGCAGCGACTCGGGGTCGACGCCGGACTGCATCTGGGGGTTCCCCAGCTACGCCGTGCGGGAGGCGTGGCACGAGAAGGGCCTGACCAAGAAGCTCGCGCCGCTGTGGAACGTGCTCACCGAGCCGATCTTCACCGACTACTACACGCCCAAGGCGGGTCAGCCGTTCGAGGCGATGGCCCGCGAGGCCCAGCGCATCGGGTACTACGACTGCCTCGTCAAGGGGCTCGTGCGCATGACGCGCAAGCGTCAGGGCGGCGGCTACTTCACCATCCTCACGCCGCCGCCCGGAGCGTCGGCGACCAAGCGGATCGCCTACCGGAGCACGTACGTGCACGTCGCCGTCGGATATCCCGGGCTGCGCTTCCTGCGCGACCTGCAGGAGTACCGGCAGACCTACGACGACTACAGCCGCGTCGTCAACGCCTACGAGCCGCACGAGCACGTGTACGAGGAGCTGAAGAAGCGCCCAGAGACCGTCATCGTCCGCGGCGGCGGCATCGTCGCGTCACGCATCCTGCAGCGGCTCATCGACGACCGAGACAGGCACGGCGCGAAGACCCAGATCGCGCACCTGTTCCGCACCTACGTCGACGAGTCGCACGGCCCGAGCGTCTTTCTGCGGCGCAAGGGCAAGGACGGCTGGGCCTACCAGGGCTTCAACTGGCCGAAGGGCTCGTGGGGCGGGCAGATCAAGGCGCGGATCGAGAAGCTCGAGGGCGACGACCGGGCCAAGCTGTACGACGTCATGGGCGGCACGAACACGCCGCACCGCAAGCTCTGGCTCGAGCAGCTGGACCGCGGCCGGCGCGAGGGCTGGTACAAGACCTACGTCGGCGAGGTCGACAGCGTCGTGCCGGGCGGGGACGGCGGCACCGTGACGCGCATCAAGACGAAGGACGGGCTGCTCGAGCTGGAGGCCGCGTTCATCATCGACGGCACCGGGCTCGAGGCCGACATCCGCGAGCACCGTTACCTCGCCGACCTGCTCGACCACAGCGGCGTCGGCCGCAACGTCAAGGGCCGGCTCGACGTGTCCCGCGCCTTCGAGGTGCGCGGCACCGCCAACGAGGGCGGGCGCATGTACGCCTCGGGTTCGGCAACCCTCGGCGGCTACTACATGGGCGTCGACTCCTTCCTCGGGCTGCAGTACGCGGCGCTGGCCATCACCGACGACCTCGCCCGACAGGGATTCGCCAGGCGCATCGGCCCGTGGCGCTCGACGACGCAGTGGGTCAAGTGGGCCCGCGGCACGCGGATCTGAGCGGAGGACGACGTGACCCCCACGCTGCTCGGACGCATCCAGACCCGCATCTTCCTGCTCGCCGTCATCGGCAGCCTCGTCGCGCTCGTCATCACACCGGTGCTGCCGATGGACGCGCCGCTGGGCGACAAGTACCGCGCGATGTTCGGCGTGCTGCTGATCGTCGGCGTCGTGGGCATCGCCTGGGAGCTGCTCTACCACTTCCTGCAGCAGTTCCGGTGGGAGAAGGACTGGCCCACGCTGTTCGGCCTGGTGCTCGGCGTGCCCGAGGGCGTGGTCGCGTACCTGGTCGCGAAGAGCGGCGTCCTCGGCGCGACGGAGGACATCTCGCTCGCCGCGTTCGTCGTCGGGTTCACGGCCGTGTGGCTCGCGACGTTCCTGTTCGTCAACGGTCCGATGCGCATCTTCACCGTCCACTGGCGCTATCGCGGCGGGCGGCTGGTGTGACCACTCGCACGAGGCTCAGGAGGTCCGCGTGACCCTTCGCGACCGCGCGCTGTCCCTGGTCCCCGGGGACGGGATCGTCGTGCGGCGTCCGCGGACGCTGGTCTGGGCGGCGCACAGCGACCGGGCGGCGGCGGTGCTCCAGGACATCGTCGACGCAGCCGAGCAGACCGCTGCGGCGGAGGGCCCCCCGGGGCGGCGGCTGCTGCGCCGGCTCGCCGGCGTCGTGAGCGCTGCCGAGCCCGACGACGTGCCGGCGTTCGCCGCGGTCGCCGACACCGACGACGGGCTGGCGGTGATGGTCGTCGGCGAGGTCGACGTGCACGTCGTCGGTCCGACCGGCGACACCGAGGTGCTGCGCGGTCGCGACGCCGCGACCTGGGTCGACCGCATCGTCGACGCCAAGACCCGGTCGGTCACCGTCGTCCCGACCGGCACCGCCCCGCCGCCGCCGGACCCGTGGAGCGACCTGCGCGAGGGGACGGCGCGGGCCGGCGGCGTGGTGCTCGCGCTGCAGGGCGCCGCGGCAGCGGCGGCACCGGCCCCGGCCGCCCCGGCGC
>DATMJH010000119.1:0-3732 GCA_035554015.1 Mycobacteriales bacterium | reverse complement strand
ATGCCGAGCAGTGACGGCAGGAACAGCGCCGCACCGGCGACGAAGAGGGCGCCGCGCAGCGGTCCCGGCAGCAGCAGCGGCGACGGTGCGCCCGGCGCGACGTCGGTGACGGCCTCGGGCGTGCCGACGTAGCCCACGGTGACGAGCAGCAGCCCGACGAACGAGGCGGTGTGCAGCCGCCGCGCCCACGGCGACGAGAGCCGACCGGTCGGGTAGCGCACGAGCAGCAGCGTCACGGGCAGGAACAGCGCCCAGGTCCACAGCGGTGCCGACAGCGCGAGGACGGCGGCGGGCGCCGGCAGGTCGAGGTCGCCGACCACGAGCGCGCGCTCGCCGTACACCTGACCGGCGTTGCAGGCCGCGCCGGCGAGCGCCGTCGCCTGCAGCAGCCAGCCGACGGCGTTGGTCGGTCTCGCCCACGACACGAGCACGCCCACGACGGCGATCAGGGAGCCGGAGACGACCAGCCCCCGGTCGAGCGCGCCGTCGTCCGTCCCGTGGCCCAGGGCAACCCCGACGGCCACGAGCGCCGCGGTGAGCAGCAGCAGTGCCAGCGCGCCGCGCCGCAGCCACGTCGACCGCCGGCCCGCCCCGATCGCACCCGGCACGGCCACCACCCCCTCGGCGGCGAGTGTGACCGGCCGGCGTGCCCGTGTCAGGGGTTCGGCGTCCCGGACGAGGCGGGAGACCGTCCCGGCCGGTCAGGGACGCCTGGCCCTTCCGCCGTGCGGTCGGTCACGGGACGGTCCCCGGCACCGGACGGCGACCGACGCCGCCGCAGACCACTGGGGGGACCCGTGACCACCATCCCGGCCTCGCCGGCGCCGATCTCCGAGGCGCCGTCCCGCACCCCGCTGCTCGCCGCGCTGGCGCTCGGCACCGCGATCGTGCTGAACGCCGTCGGCACGTTCTGGGATGTGACCGGCAACAGCGACAAGGACCACGGCTGGAGCGACTTCCTGTTCGTCGTCGGCGTCAGCGTCGTCGCGACGGCGGTCGTGTTCGGCCTGGTCGTGCGCACCGCCGCCGACGGCGACCCCGGGCGCCGCGCTCTCGTGCTGGGCGTCCTCGCCGCCCTGAGCTTCGTCGTGTTCTGGCTCGGGATCTCGGCGCCCGTCGCGATCGGGGCGATCGGGTGCGCGCTCGTGGCCCGCGACGTCACCGGCCGCCTCGGCGGCACGGCGGCGGCCGGCGCCGCGCTCGGCGCGCTCGCGCTCGCCGCCGTCACGGTGCTCGCCGTCGTCGGCTGACCGCGACGAGCCCACCCGACGGGAGGGCTCCGGCGGGTGACGGGGGGCACAGCCGGAACGACCCGGTCCGCGCGCCCGTTGGGACGACTGCCGGGCCGACCCGCCCGGTGTACCGTCGTGAGCCGATCTCCGTTCCCGGAGACGGGGCCGTCACCAGGAGGGACGGGGCCGTCCGCCCCGCGTCGATGAACCTCAAGCGCTTCACCCGTGGGCCGTTCCTGTACCTCACGCTCGGCCTGCTCGTCCTGCTCGTGCTGGTCAACACCTCGCGCGGTGAGGAGTACGAGCCGGCCGAGACCTCGACGGTGCTCGCGGCCATCGAGGCGGGCGACGTCAAGGCCGACCGCGAGAACCCGGTCCAGCTGCTCGACAAGGAGCAGAAGGTCCAGATCGAGCTGCGGGACGGGCGCGAGATCAACGGCGCGTCGAAGGTGCAGGCGAGCTTCCTGCGCGAGCAGGGCCAGCAGTTCGCCGACGCGCTCGACGCCGCCGAGGTGCCCTACGACGTCCAGGTCAACGAGCAGAGCCTGCTCGTCTCGATCCTCATCAGCTTCCTGCCGCTGCTGATCATCTTCGGTCTGCTCATCTACTTCTTCAGCCAGATGCAGGGCGGCGGCAGCCGCGTGATGCAGTTCGGCAAGAGCAAGGCCAAGCTGGTCAGCAAGGACACCCCGAAGACGACGTTCGCCGACGTCGCCGGGGCCGACGAGGCCATCGAGGAGCTCCAGGAGATCAAGGAGTTCCTGCAGGAGCCGGTGAAGTTCCAGCAGGTCGGCGCCAAGATCCCCAAGGGCGTGCTGCTCTACGGCCCGCCCGGCACCGGCAAGACGCTGCTCGCGCGCGCCGTCGCCGGCGAGGCCGGCGTCCCGTTCTTCTCGATCTCCGGCTCCGACTTCGTCGAGATGTTCGTCGGCGTCGGCGCCTCGCGCGTCCGCGACCTCTTCGAGCAGGCCAAGCAGGCCTCGCCCTGCATCGTCTTCATGGACGAGATCGACGCCGTCGGCCGCCACCGCGGCGCCGGCATGGGCGGCGGGCACGACGAGCGCGAGCAGACGCTCAACCAGATGCTCGTCGAGATGGACGGGTTCGACGTCAAGGGTGGCGTCATCCTCATCGCGGCCACCAACCGGCCCGACATCCTCGACCCGGCGCTGCTGCGGCCCGGCCGCTTCGACCGGCAGATCGCCGTCGACCGCCCGGACATGCAGGGCCGCCGGCAGATCCTCGAGGTGCACGCGAAGGGCAAGCCGGTCGCGCCCGGGCTCGACCTCGGCGTCATCGCCCGCCGCACTCCCGGCTTCACCGGCGCCGACCTCGCCAACGTCATCAACGAGGCGGCGCTGCTGACGGCGCGCACCGGCGCCAAGCAGATCACCCTCGAGACGCTCGAGGAGTCGATCGACCGCGTCATGGCCGGTCCGCAGCGCCGCACCCGGCTGATGAGCGACAAGGAGAAGAAGGTCACGGCCTACCACGAGGCCGGCCACGCCCTGGTGGCGCACGCGCTGCCGAACACCGATCCGGTGCACAAGGTGACGATCCTGCCGCGCGGGCGCGCCCTCGGCTACACGATGGTGCTGCCGGAGGAGGACAGGTACTCCCAGACCCGGGCCGAGCTGCTCGACATGCTCGCCTACGCGATGGGCGGCCGGGCCGCCGAGGAGCTGGTGTTCCACGACTACACGACCGGCGCCGCCAACGACATCGAGAAGGCGACGGCGACGGCGCGCGCGATGGTCACCCAGTACGGCATGAGCGAGAAGCTCGGCGCCGTGCGGGTCGGCCAGGGGGGTGGCGAGGTGTTCCTCGGCAAGGACATGGGCCACGTGCGCGACTACTCCGAGCAGATCGCGGCCCTGGTCGACGAGGAGGTGCGCGCGCTCGTCGAGGCGGCCCACCACGAGGCGTGGGAGATCCTCGTCGAGTACCGCGACGTGCTCGACGAGATGGTGCTCAAGCTGCTGGACAAGGAGACGCTGAGCAAGGACGAGGTCGCCGAGATCTTCGCCCCGATCGCCAAGCGCCCGCAGCGCCCGCACCCGACCGGGCTCGGCAAGCGACCGCTGCACGACCGGCCGCCGGTGCTGACGCCGGCCGAGCTGGCCGTGCTCGGCCCGGACGACCTCGAGGACCTCGCGCGCGGCCGCGGCGACCGGCCCAGGACGACCCGTCGTCGCGTGGGCAGCACGTCGGCGTCCGGCAAGGGCGACGGGGCCGGCAAGGCCGCAGGCAACGGCGCGCGGGCCAACGGCGACCACGGCGACCAGCCCGCGCGGGGCCGGGCCGGCGTGCGACGCACCGCCAGCTCGCCGGCCGCGCGCACCCCCGGCTCGCCGGAGAAGGGTTCGGGCACCACCTCGCGGGCGGCGGGCGCGCCGTCCTCGACGTCGCGACGCCGGCGCGCGACCGGCAGCGACCCGGCGTCCTGACCGGCCCGACCGGCGCTCCCGGCGCCGGGCCCGGACCGGCGCGGGGCTTCGAC
>DATMJH010000118.1:0-9025 GCA_035554015.1 Mycobacteriales bacterium | reverse complement strand
CGAAGACGTACTTCGGGTTGAGCCGGGCCGGCTCGACCGGCGCGCGGCCGCGTGCGTCGTCGACCGGGCGGAGCGCCCGGTAGGGCGCGGGGTCGTCGTCCGGGCCGGCCGGCCGGCGGGCCGGCGTGCGCTCGTCGGCGCCGTCGGGACGCAGGGCGGTGACGGTGCCGCCGCCGGCGTCGGACTCCCCCTCGCGCGGTCCGCCGCGCTCGCCGCCCTGGTCGACGCCGGGCCGGTCGCCGGCCTGCTCACCCGGCTGGTCGGGCCCGGGCCACGCTCCTGCGCCGGGCTCGGGCGCCGCGTCACCCCGGGCCGCCGCGGGCTGCACGGTGACCGCGACCGAGATCTCCCGCCCGTAGGCCGCCGACAGCGCACCGACGAGCACCGGCCGCAGCCGGGTGTCGAGCACGTCCTTGGCGAACTCGTTCGGCGCCGCGAGCAGCGCGGTGTCCTCGACCAGCCCGAGCGGGCGGGTCAGCCGCACCCACGCCCGGTGCTGGGGGGACAGCGCGCTGTCGGGAAGCCCCTCGACCGCCGACGTCCAGACCTGCTCGAGCGCGCGGGGGCCGTCGTCCGTGCCGGCGAGACCGGTGGCCGTCGCCGCGGGGGTGGAGCCGGTCGGGGCGCTGCTCGTCGGCGAGTCGGTCACGCGGGTCCTGTCGTCGGCGGTGTCGTCGCTGGGGGGGTGTGCCGGGTCGTGGTGCGTATCCGATGCCCCGGCCGTGTCCGGCATCTCCGGGAGTGTCCGTCCTGCGGTCGGGAGCGCGGACCGTGGACCCGGTGATCCACACGATCATCCACAGCTTGTGGAGAACGTGACGGCCGCCGGGGCGACCAGGCCGGCCCCCGCGCGCCGGCCACGGTCGGCGACGCAGCGGGGCGGTCTGGACCCGACGGCACGCAGGTCGGCCGGCGGGGAAGGACGGTCGACACCGGACGGCTCCGGTGCGTCACGCGCCGGCGTCCCGGGGGCCGGACGCTAACAGCCGTGTGCGGGCCCGGCAAGGTGCTGTCCACAGGCGGCAGCGCTGCCGTGGACAGCGGCAGGCGGGCGGTCCACCGCGCGTCGGCACGGGCGGTGTTTGACCCCCGAGCCGGCAGGTCCGTACCGTAGGAGGGCCTGTGCCCGCGCGACGGTCCAGGTCGTCGCCTCGACGCGTGCGCCCGCAGCCGACCTGCGCCCCGGGCCGCGCGCGTGCGACGAGCCCTCCGCGACCCGCACCACCCCCCGCCGCACCACCTGCCGCACCACCCGCCGCGACCGACCCGACGGAGCCACGACCGTGAGCAAGCGCACCTTCCAGCCCAACAACCGCCGTCGGGCGAAGACGCACGGCTTCCGGCTCCGCATGCGCACCCGCGCCGGCCGCGCCATCCTCGCTTCCCGCCGCCGCAAGGGCCGCCGCGAGCTGTCGGCCTGACCGGCCGCCGCCCCGGCACCCGTCCCGCCGCCGGCCCGCTCCGTGCTCCCGCGCGCCGCTCGCCTGACCCGCTCCGCGGAGTTCAGCGAGGTCGTCCGCCGCGGGCACCGGGCCGGGCGCCCGCTGCTGACGGTGCACGCCGACGTCGACCCGAGGTCGGCCCGCCCGGCACGTGCAGGGCTGGTCGTCGGGCGCGCGGTCGGCGGGTCCGTCGTCCGCTCGCGCACCTCGCGCCGGCTGCGGCACCTGCTGCGTCCCCGGCTGGCCGGGCTGCCGGCCGGCACGCGGCTGGTCGTGCGGGCGGCGCCCGCGGCGGCGACCGCGACCAGCGAGCAGCTCGGTCGAGACCTCGACGCCGCCCTGCGCCGGCTGTCCGCGCGACCGCCCGAGCGGCCCGGCCGACCGTGACGCCGTCCCCCGCCGCCCGCCTCCTGCTGGCCCTGCTGGCCGGCTACCGCCGCTGGCTGAGCCCGCTGCTGGGCCCGCGCTGCCGGTTCGCGCCGACCTGCAGCGGCTACGCGGTCGACGCCGTCGCCCGGCACGGTGCTGCGCGCGGCGGCTGGCTGGCGGTGCGCCGGCTCGCCCGTTGCCACCCGTTCCACCCCGGCGGGCTGGACCCGGTCCCGCCGCCGCGCCGCCGGTCGGCGACGATGGACGCACCCGCGCGGCTGCGCGGCGCCGCGGCGGCACCTGCCGCTCCGCCGCCACGGGGCACTGCCTGTCCGGCCGCCGCGCCTGCCCTCGTTCCCGCTCGACCCGTACCCGAGCCCCGCGCCGCCGCGGCGCCGGCTCCAGGAGACCCCTCGTGCTAGACGCCCTCGCCACCCCGGTCGGCATCGTCATCCGGACGATCCACGCCGGGCTCAGCACGGTCCTCGACCCGGCCAGCGGCCTGGCCTGGGGCCTGTCGATCGTGCTGCTCACCGTCACGGTGCGGCTCGTGCTGTTCCCGCTGTTCGTCAAGCAGATCAAGAGCCAGCGGCGCATGCAGGAGATCGCGCCGATGGTCAAGGAGCTGCAGAAGAAGCACAAGGGCGACCGGGAGACCCTCAACACCGAGCTCATGAAGCTCTACCGGGAGAACAACGCCAACCCGATCTCCGGGTGCCTGCCGCTGCTGCTGCAGCTGCCGGTGTTCTTCGCGCTGTTCCACGTCATCCGGCACTTCGGGCCCGGGCAGGAGGAGAGCCGGTTCGGGCTGAGCCCGCAGCTGTTGGAGGAGGGCGGTCGGGCGCAGATCTTCGGCGCGCCGGTCGCGGCGAACTTCCGGTCGACGGCGGGTGAGCTGGCCGAGCTGGGTGCCGGCTCGTCGACGACGGTGCGTGTCGTCGCCGCCGTCATGGTCGTCATGATGGGCGCGACGACGTACTGGACGCAGCGCCAGATGATCGCCCGGGCCGGCGCCACCGACCCGCAGCAGATCATGATCCAGAAGTTCCTGCTGTACGTGCTGCCGCTGTCGTTCGCGGTCTCCGGCGTCATCTTCCCGGTCGGCGTGCTCCTGTACTGGGTGACGACGAACGTGTGGTCGATGGGACAGCAGGCCTACGTCATCAAGCGGATGCCGCCGCCGGTGCGGCCCGGCGAGACCCGGCCGGGGACCAGCGGCGCGGGGGGGAAGCCGGGCGGCTCCGGCGGGAAGCCCGGCGGGCCCGGTGGCAACGGCCCCGGTGGCAACGGCCCCGGGGGCAAGGGCCCCGGCGGCAGGGGCGGTTCGGGTGGCAAGGGCAGCGGACCGCCGGGCCCGCCGGCTGCGGCGGCCGCGGCGCCGTCCGGAGCGGGCACGGGCAGCACCCGGCCGGCCGCGTCACGGCCCGCGGGCGCACCCAAGGGCCGTGCGGCCGGCGCCCGCCGCAACAAGAACCGCAAGGGCGGACGGCGCTAACCTCGCCCCGACGAGCGCGGTCCGCCCGGCCGCGCCGCCCCCCGGGCCGCCGGCCGACCGCCGGTCCCGCCGCCCGCACCACGACTCCCCGCGACCCGGAGGCAGCACCCCGATGACCGAACACTCCGGCCCGGCCGACAGCACCGCGGACCTGCTGGTCCGGGAGGGCGACATCGCCGGCGACTACCTCGAGCGGCTGCTCGACATCGCCGACGTCGACGGCGACATCGACATGGACGTCGAGGGTGACCGCGCCGTCGTCGCCATCGTCGGCGACGGGCTCGACGCGCTCGTCGGCCCGCACGGTCAGGTGCTCGAGGCCGTGCAGGAGCTCACCCGGCTCGCCGTGGTGCAGCAGACCGGGGTGCGCAGCCGGCTCATGCTCGACATCGGCGGGTGGCGCGCCGCCCGCAAGGACGAGCTCACCGAGATCGGCGCGCGGGCCGCGCGCAAGGTGCTCGAGACAGGCGAGCCCAAGCGGCTGGCGCCAATGACCCCGTTCGAGCGCAAGATCGTCCACGACGCCGTCGCGGCCGTCGACGGCGTGCACAGCGAGTCCGAGGGCGTCGAGCCCGAGCGCCGGGTCGTCGTGCTGCCGGACGACCCGAGCGGCGACGGCGGGGACGAGGGAGACTGACCGCGCGCCGACCGGCGGTGAGACCCGGCGGTGAGAGGGGTGGGAGACGGTGCCGACGCGTGAGGCGGTGACGGCCGGAGCGCCGGCTGCGGCCCCGCCGGTGCCCGACGCCGCGCGCGCTGCGCTCGGCGACGCCCTGCCTGCGCTGGAGGCCTTCGCGTCCGTGCTGGCTGGTCCTGGGGTCGAGCGGGGGCTGCTCGGTCCGCGCGAGACGCCGCGGCTGTGGGACCGCCACCTGCTCAACTGCGCGGGGCCGGCCGAGCTGCTCGCGCCGGGCGAGCTGGTCGTCGACGTCGGCTCCGGCGCCGGGCTGCCCGGCGTCGTGCTGGCGGCCCTGCGCCCCGACTGCCGGTTCGTGCTGCTGGAGCCACTGCTGCGCCGGGCGTCCTTCCTGTCCGAGGTCGTCGAGGCACTCGCGCTGCCGCACGTCGAGGTGCGGCGGGGCCGGGCGGAGGAGGTGGCCGGCGCGCTGGCCGCCGACGTCGTCGTGGCCCGCGCGGTCGCGCCGCTGGCGCGGCTGGCCGGGTGGGCGCTCCCGCTGCTGCGCCCGGGCGGCCGCCTGCTCGCGATGAAGGGCCGCACCGCCGACGCCGAGCTGGCCGAGGCGGGGCCGGCACTCACGGCCGCGGGCGGGGAGCAGGCGCGCGTCCTCGACGTCGGCGACGAGGCGACGCTGACGGCCGCCCGGGTCGTCGTCGTGGTGCGCGGCGCCGGGCGCGGGCGGCGGTCGTGAACCGGAGCGGGGTGGGATGGCCGGCGGTCCCCCGCACCGAGCGCGGCGAGCAGGCGACGGTGGGCTGGCCGGCCGCGGCCGACCCCGACGCCGACGACGGCACCCGGGACGACAGCCACGGACCGCCGCGGTCGATCGACCTCATCGGCGAGCAGCCGGTCGAGGCCGACCCGGGCCCCGGCTCCGCGAGATCGCACGTCGCCGACGCCGTCGAGCCGGCACCGGCGGCGGTCGCGCCGGGCACCGGTGGCACGCCCCCGGCCCAGCCGCCGAGCGGCGAGGGCGAGGTGCGTGGCGACGCGTCGGCCGGGACCTCCGGCGAGCCGGCGGGGCCGTCGACGGCCGAGCTGCGTGCCCAGCTGCAGCGGCTGCTGGCCGACGGCTCCCGCGAGGACGCCGACCCCGCCGGCACTGCCGGCACCGACACCGACACCGACACCGACGAGGACCTCATCGACCCCGACGTGACGCCGGAGGCCGTCGCGGCGGCCATCACCTCGGCGCCGATCGCCCGGGCCCGGGCTGCGCTGGCCGACCAGCCGGCGGACGAGGCGGCGGGAGGCGACACCCCGATCGGCGAGATCGCGGCCGCCGCGGTGCGCGCGCTCAACCCGGGCGGACGCTTCGACTTCCCGCGGCCGGCCCGGCGCCGCATCATCACCGTCGCGAACCAGAAGGGCGGCGTCGGCAAGACCACGACCACGGTGAACCTCGCGGCGGCGCTGGCGCTGCACGGCTCCCGGGTGCTCGTCGTCGACCTCGACCCGCAGGGCAACGCCAGTACCGGCCTCGGGGTAGAGCACCACAGCGGCGTCCCCGGCGTCTACGACGTGCTCATCGACGGCACGGCGGTCGAGGACGTCGTCCAGCCGGCCGCCGGCGTGCCGAACCTGTGGTGCGTCCCGGCCACCATCGACCTGGCCGGCGCGGAGATCGAGCTGGTGTCCGTCGTCGCCCGCGAGGGCCGGCTCAAGCGGGCGCTCGAGGCGTTCCTCGCGCGCGACGCCGGTGCCGAGCTCGACTACGTGATCGTCGACTGCCCGCCCTCTCTCGGGCTGCTCACCGTCAACGCGATGGTGGCCACCGAGGAGCTGCTCATCCCGATCCAGTGCGAGTACTACGCGCTCGAGGGACTCGGCCAGCTGCTCAAGAACGTCGAGCTCGTGCGCGGGCACCTCAACCCCGCGCTGCACGTCAGCACGATCCTGCTGACCATGTACGACGCGCGCACCAAGCTCGCCGACCAGGTCCGCGAGGAGGTCCGCGGCCACTTCGGCGACGTCGTCCTCAGCACCACCATCCCGCGCAGCGTGCGGGTGTCCGAAGCGCCCGGCTACGGGCAGTCGGTCGTCACCTACGATCCCGGGTCCCGGGGGTCGCTGGCCTACCTCGACGCCGCCCGGGAGATCGCCGAGCGCGGCGCCGCGCAGACAGGAGAGCCGTCCTCGTGACCACCCCTCGACGAGGCGGGCTCGGCCGCGGGCTCGGCGCGCTCATCCCGACCGGTCCGGTGGGCGGCGCGGGCGACCGTCCGTCCGACGGCGCCGCGCCGCAGACGGTGAGTGGCGCGCGGTTCGCCGAGCTGCCGCTCGACCGCATCACGCCGAACCCGCTGCAGCCGCGCCAGCACTTCGACGAGGAGGCGATGGCCGAGCTCGTCACCTCCATCCGCGAGGTCGGCCTGCTGCAACCGGTCGTCGTCCGCGAGATCGCGGAGGACGACAGCGGACCGCGCTACGAGCTGGTCATGGGCGAGCGCCGCTGGCGCGCCGCGCAGCAGGCCGGACTCGAGCTGCTGCCCTCGATCGTCCGCGACACCGGCGACGACGACATGCTGCGCGACGCACTGCTGGAGAACCTGCACCGCCAGCAGCTCAACCCGCTCGAGGAGGCGGCCGCCTACCAGCAGCTGCTGCACGAGTTCGGCGCCACCCACGAGGAGCTCGCCTCCCGCATCGGCCGCTCGCGGCCGCAGATCAGCAACACGATCCGGCTGCTCAACCTGCCCGCCTCGGTGCAGCGCCGGGTCGCGGCCGGCGTGCTGTCGGCCGGGCACGCGCGGGCCATCCTGGGGCTGCCCACCGCCGAGGCGCAGGAGGCGATGGCCGACCGCGTCGTGGCCGAGGGCCTGTCGGTGCGCGGCGTCGAGGAGGCCGTGCACCTGGTCAACAGCGCCGGCGCGTCGCCGCCGGCGCCGACCGGGCCGCGCGCCAAGCGCCCGGTGCCGGCGGGGCTGGTCGAGCTCGGCGAGCGGCTGTCGGACCGGCTCGAGACGCGGGTGAAGGTCGACCTCGGCAGGAAGCGCGGCAAGGTCACCATCGAGTTCGCGACCCTCGACGACCTGCACCGCATCGTCGCCCTCGTCGACCCGGAGGCCGCCGCCGGCCTGTCGGCCGAGCACGACGACGCCGACCACCACGCCGACGAGCACCACCAGGGTGAGCATGACGACAGCGGCGGCGAGCACCACCAGGGCGACCCCCACCACGCCGGCTGACGCCGTCCCCGACGGGAGCCCTCCCGACGGTTCCCGACGATGCCGTCCGCGACGGGAGCCCTCCCGACGGTTCCGCACACCTCCGGAACCGCACCTGCCCCTCCACCCCCGCACGCGACCCCGGAGGCCCTCGTGCGGGTTCCGAACCCTCCGAGACCGTCGGGAGGGCTCCCGTCGGAGTCGGGGAGGGGGTCAGCCGCGGGCGGCGGCCTGCTCGAGCAGCGCCTGCAGCAACGCGCCGAGCGACAGCCCGGCGTCGGCCGCGTCGGCCTCGACGGCCATCGGCAGCAGCGACGTCTCCGTCATCCCGGGTGAGACGTTGACCTCGAGCAGGTGCACCTCGCCGGAGCCGTCGACGACGAGGTCGACCCGGGACAGGTCGCGCAGGCCCAGCGCCTCGTGCGCCGTCACGGCCACCCGCGCCACCTCGGCCGTGCACTCCTGCGGCAGCCGGGCCGGCACGAAGAACTCCGTCTCACCCGCGGTGTAGCGCGCCGCGTAGTCGTAGACGCCGGACAGCGGCTGGATCTCCACGGCCGGCAGCGCCCGCGGGCCCGACCCGGTGTCGACCACGCTCACCGCGACCTCGGTCCCGGTGACGAACTGCTCGACCAGCGCCGCCTCGCCGTAGGAGAAGCACGACACCATCGCCGCCGGCAGCTGCTCGGCCGTGCGCACCGCCGTCGCCCCCAGGGCCGAGCCGCCGCGGGCCGGCTTCACCATGAGCGGCAGGCCGAGGTGCTCGACCAGCCGGTCGATGACCGCGCCCGCGCCCAGCTCACGGAACGTCGCGTGCGGCAGCACGGCCGCGTGCGGCGTCGCCAGCCCGGCCCGGCCGGCCAGCGCCTTGGCCGTCGGCTTGTCCCACGCCAGCCGGCACGCGGACGGCGTCGACCCGACGTAGGGCACGCCGGCCAGCTCGAGCACCTCGCGCAGCGCGCCGTCCTCACCGGGGCCGCCGTGCAGCGCCACCAGCACCGCCGCGTAGCCGCCGTCGCGCAGCACGCCGAGCAAGCCGGCGTCGGCGTCCCGCACCTCGGCGTCCACACCGGCGTGCCGCAGCGCGTCGAGCACCCGCCGCCCGGACCGCAGCGAGACGTCGCGCTCGTGCGACAGCCCGCCGGCGAGCACGAGGTAGCGCGCGTCAGACACTCAGAACACCTCCGGCGAGGGCGTCTCGACGATGGTCCGGCCGAACGGGTGCGACGTCGTCACCGGGCCGAACGTCTCCAGCAGGTCCAGCTCCTGCTCGACGACGCCGGCCAGCCGTCGCACCCCCTCGCGGATCCGGTCCGGGTCGGGGAAGCAGTACGACAGCCGCATCTCGCGACCGCCCTGCCCGTCGGCGTAGAAGCCGACGCCGGGCACGTAGGCGACCCGCTCGGTGAGCGCGCGGGGCTGCATCACCTTGCTGTCCAGGCCTTCGGGCAGCGTCAGCCAGACGTAGAACCCGCCGGCCGGGTGCGTCCAGGTGGTGCCGGCGGGCATGAGCTGGGTCAGCGCGTCCAGCATCGCGTCGCGCCGCTCGCGGTACAGCGACCGGAACACCTGCACCTGGCCCTGCCAGTCGTGGTGCTGCAGGTACTCGGTGACGACCATCTGGTTGAACGCCGGCGGGCACAGCACCGCGGCCTCGGCGGCGAGCACGAGCTTCTCGCGGACGGCGTGCGGCGCGAGCACCCAGCCGGTGCGCAGGCCCGGCGCGAACGTCTTGGAGAACGAGCCGAGGTAGAGCACGTCGTCCTCGCCGCCGCGAGCGCGAATGGCCCGCGTGGGCGGCGCGTCGAACCCGAGCAGCCCGTAGGGGTTGTCCTCGAGCACGAGCAGGCCGGCCTCTTGGCAGATCGCCAGG
>DATMJH010000117.1:0-2337 GCA_035554015.1 Mycobacteriales bacterium | reverse complement strand
GTGTGCGCCTACGCCCTCAACGCGCCGGGCACGCCGGGGAGCACGAAGCTGCTCGGCTGCCGCGACGTCGTCGCGAAGCACCGGCCGTTCGGCGCCCTCGACCACGTCTCGCAGGTCCCGGGCGGCGGCGGGGTGCGCGGGTGGACCATCGACCCGGACACCACCGGCCCGGTGACGGTGCACGCCTACGTCGGCGGCCGGGCCGTGCGATCGGCCGTCGCGGACCGGTACCGGCCGGACGTGGGCACGGCGTTCCCGGGCTACGGCGACTCCCACGGCTACTCGGCCGTCGCGCCACTGGCCAGCACGGAAGGCCCGCAGTCCGTCTGCGTCTACGCGCTCAACGTCGCCGGGTCGGCCGGCAGCTCGTCACGTCTGGGCTGCCGGACGCTCGACGTGCGGCACCGGCCGCTGGGCCGCCTCGACGGCGTGCGCATCTCCGGCGGCCGGCTGACGGCCGAGGGCTGGGCGCTCGACCCCGACACCGCAGCGTCCATCGCGGTGCACCTGTACGTCGACGGCCGGCCGGTGTCGGCCACGTCGGCCAGCCTCACGCGCCACGACATCGCCGCGGCCTTCCCCGGGTACGGCCCGGCGCACGGGTACCGGGTGTCCGCGTCCGTGCCCCCGGGCGCCCACCGGGCCTGCGTGTACGCCCTCAACGCCGCCGGCACGCCCGGCTCCTCGGTGTTGCTCGGGTGCGCCACGGCCAGCAGCTGAGCCGCCGTCGCCGCGGGCGGCGATCGACTCCGGATGCACACGGAGCGTGACTGAAGCGCGCAACTCGGACGCTCAAGTGCGCGCGGTATCTGGCCGAACGAGAACTCAACGTGACAACGGCGGTACTCCCGCCTCGACGTTGGGACCCGATCGATGCCGAACCGCACCGCCCGTCCGCTCGCGACCGCGGTGACCATGCTCCTGCTCGCGCTCGGCGCCCTCGTGGGCGGCGCCTCACCGGCAGCCGCCGAGGGCTCCTCGGACAGCACCATGCTGTCGCTGCTCAACCACGAGCGCACCAGCCGCGGCCTGGCTGCCCTGCAGTCGGCGTCGGACCTCGTGCAGGTCGCCGCGGCCCACTCGGCCGAGATGGCCGGCAGGAACAGCCTGTACCACAACAGCACGCTCTCGAGCGACGTGAAGGGCTGGGTCTCGCTGGCCGAGAACGTCGGCTACGGCAGCACCGCGGAGGGCATCCACAAGGCGCTGATGAACAGCGCCGGACACCGCGCCAACATCCTGGGGACGTTCAGCCAGATCGGCGTCGCGACGGTCCGCGACGGCAGCGGCCGGCTCTGGGTCACCCAGGTGTTCCGCCTGCCGGACGCCACGACGACGAACGCCACCGGCTCGTCGCCGATCGGCACGGTCGACGTCGTCCGGCAGGAGTTCGGCGTCGTGCGGGTGGCCGGCTGGGCCCTCGACAAGGACACGTCGTCGTCCATCGCCGTCCACGTCTACGGCGACGGCAAGCCGCTGCGCGGCGTGACGGCGAACCTCGACCGGCCGGACATCGGCAAGCTGTTCGGCAAGGGCGACGCCCACGGCTACAACACCACGGTGGCCCTGCCCGAGGGCGTGCGCACCGTGTGCGCCTACGGCATCAACGCGGCCGGCACCGGCGGTCGCTCGGCGCTGCTGGGCTGCCGCCGGGTGGGCGTCCGGCACACCCCGATCGGCCGGCTCGACGCCGTCTCGCCGCAGCGCGACGCCGTCGTCGTCGGCGGGTGGACGCTCGACCCCGACACCGCTGACTCCACCTACGTCCACGTCTACGTCGACGGCCGCCCGGTCCGCGCCATCAGCGCGAACCGTGACCGCGGCGACATCGCCAGGGCCTTCCCCGGCTACGGCACGAAGCACGGCTACACCGCGGCCGTGCCCGCCGCCACCGGCTGGCGCACGGTCTGCGTCTACGCCGTCAACGTGAGCGGCACCGCCGGGGGCAGCGTCCGGCTCGGCTGCTCGCGGCTCTGGGTCCACTAGGACCCATCTGGCAGGACCGACTGGCCTCGCCGACGGGGGCGCCGGAGCACCGCTCCGGCGCCCCCGTCGCGCGTGCGGCAGCACCTGGAGCCGGGCCGGCGCGGACGCCACCTCCCCCGGCGCGACCGCTGCCCTGGGTACCGTGGACAGCCGGGCCGGCGGTCGGGTGGACCGCAGCTCTCGTGCGCTCACGACGCGGGCGCCGGCGCAGCGACCACACGGGAGTCGTCCAGTGAGCTCTCCGACCGACGGGCCGGTGCCCCCTCGGGGCGGCGCCGACCCCGACGCCGGTCGGCCGGCCGCACGACCACCGCTGTCCCGCCCGGTGCGCCCGCGCCCGCCCGACCCGCC